>NZ_JALAAR010000019.1:0-87162 GCF_036984005.1 Rheinheimera muenzenbergensis | reverse complement strand
ATGCTCAGGCGGTTATCATGAGTTACTTTCTGGCCAGGGCGGTTTAGCTCGTCAAAACCACTGTATTCTGTCCAGGCAGGCGCACTGCCTTGCATATAGGGTTGTGATTCTGCCTCTAACCGGCCAGCCGCGTCATAGCGTTTATCGCGGTTTATCCAGTTGCCTTCAAAACCTTGTACCGCCGTGCGGATATCGCGACCGAGCATATCGAAGTACACCCGTTGCTGTGGCATGCCGCGCTGCTGGGTTACCTGCATCCAGACTGCCTGCTGGGGGGCATTGTTATCATAGCTGGTGCTGTCCAGCGCAACCCGTACTTCACCTGCGCCAGGCGTTTGTTGCGCGGTCATACGGCCAAACACATCATAACTAAACTGGGTTTGCAGGTTATTGGCATCGATACTTGATTGCACCAGGCCGGTTGCCGCTGAGGTTTTAGTGACTTGTGTATGCTGCGCCGGGTTAGTGGTGCGATAGACAAAGGCACCATCGGCGCGGGCAACGGTATCGCCATACTCCAGCGTGGTGGTGCGGCTGCTGCTTTGCCAATTGCCGGCCATGTCCATCACATCGGCTGTTTCTGTTAACGTTAGCGGTAAACCATAGGCATTAAAACTGGTAGTAATGGTTTTACTTCTGCTGCTATCAGAGGCAGTAACCGCTACCTGCTGTGGCTGGCGTGAGCTGTGAAAGTTGCTAAAGGTGGTGCGCACCCAGCTGTCAACATCAGGTGTAGCGCTGCTGTTATAGGGATCATTAGCATGGCGCTGTTGCACCGCATGGCTGGTAACGGTGCGGCTGCTGAGTTTATCCGGCCAGCTGGTGCTGCCATCAAATACCTGTGTCAGCGTTTTACTGTACAGGCCATAGTCATCCTCAGTGCTTTGTGTTTGTGTTAGCACATTGCCGTATACATCAACGGCACTTTGCTCGGTTTGCTGCACTGACAGCTGCACCTTGGATTGTAAATCGCGTTTAACCGTGGTGCTGTGCACAGGGTATACCGAATAACGGTGCTGGCCTTCGCCGCACTGCCACTGCTCGTTAGCGGTTACCGGGTCTGTTGAGACGCTACAACTGCCTGACTGAGCTTTATGCACAGTGTTCAGTGCCCAACGCTGTACGGTTTGCTCAAAGGCATCCTCTGCGCCACTGACATAAAACGCATCCTGGCCGGTGTTGGTGTAGTTGATATCAGATGACCAACCCTGGATCAGATTAAACTGCCCGCCCGGATATTCACTGCTACGGAACTTAAACAGGCCCTGCAAGCGGCCGGTAAACGGCATTTTTTGCAGGTAATCGGCATGCTCTATTATGCCTCTTGTCATATCTTGCTGGATAACCGAGCGAAAGCCAGAGAAACCTTTACCGGCATGGTTATACACCGCACCGCGATAGGCGTAGCGCTGCTGATTTTCGCCGCCGGTGCCGTTGCTTTGGCTAAAGTGGGATACCACGTACATGCTGGAGGCAAAATGGAAATGCTGATTGTCTGCCACATAATCGTGCGAGGTCGCATACAGCGGCAATTCATCTACCGTGTTTTGACCGCTGGATAATGGCAGATAATTCCAACGTGCGGTTTTGCCTGCAGCATCACTGACTGAAACCAGCGCGTCCATCATGGTCTGGCCGCTGCTGCTATCGCCAAGGTTGCGGTTTATCCAGGTACCGTATTGGCTGCCCAGCGGGCTGGTTGAGCCATTAAAACGCTGCACAGGCTCTGTTTCAAAGTTAAAGCGGGTGCCATAGGTAAACATCAGGTTGTCCAGGCCATTGCCGTAAGCGTCCACCGCGGCACTTTGCGTGGCAGAGCCAATCAGATCGGTAGGCACCAGAGCAACGCTCAGTTCACCGTTTTCTGCCAGGGTAAACTGCACTGCATTGTAGCGGTAGATACTTTCGTCAATGCTCTCTGCCGGGATTGGACTGGTAGCATGAGAGTTACCGTTAAAGCGCACCGCACCATACATGGCATCACCACAGAACTCTCTGGTGATAGTACGATTGCCCTCCATATCGCCATATATAATGCACGACTCAATTAAACGCTGACCGGGTACCAACAGCTCCGACTGGCCATCGTTATTGACATCCATTACCCTGAAAGCACCGCTGTACTTGGGGTAATAAATGGTTTGCTCTTCAGATGCATTCACCGCATTAATGGCATGGTAGGAGCGGCTTACCAGCCAGCTGGTATCGCCGCTGACATCTGCCAGTGGCGTAAAGGCTTTGCCGGTATTCAGTGAATACTGCAAGCCAGAGACGTCATTCCAGCCAATCCAGTCGGTTAAGCCGTCACTGTTAACGTCAATAAAGTAGCTAAAGTAGCTCCACTGATGCAATGTTGGCGCAAACGGCAGATTAACACTGCTAAAGCTTAGAGTGCTGCCATTCCAGCTGTTATACAGCACTTTGGCCGGCATGGACTGTGGGTAGGAATAAAAGCGGTTTTTGCTGTTCATTACGACTAAATCGGCCAGGCCGTCGCCATTCATATCGCCGGTTAGCTGCACTGAGGTTGTGGCAAAGCGCTCAGCCGGGCTACCGTCCAGTGCCGGGGTGTGTACCACAATGCCGCTACCAGCATAAGGCGCTAAGGTATTTTTTGAGTGCAGGTAAACGCGGTAATCCGGTGCGCTACCATTAACACGATACATCAGCAGATCAGGCCAGCCATCACCGTTAAAGTCAGCAAAACCTTCAATGCGATCCCTTCCCAGCGGCGAATTAGAGTTACCAGTAAGAGTAATGCCAGTATTAATCCATGACGCAGAAAGTGTTGCCCCCTCGCCATTGGTAATGGCCAAACGCAGCGTACTGCCAGTTTCATCTGTGCCGTCAGTACGGCCATCAAGGTTAAAATCGGCCTGATTACAGATATAGGTCTGGCGGTGATTATCGAAGTAACAGCCTGCCAGTTCAAAGTTGTGCGTGGCCTGCAAATTGTCTTCGGCATCAACAAAGTTGCCGTTCCAGTCGCGGCTGCCGTCACCGTTAACATCGCCGCGAGGCAGCGCCTGGGTAATGGTTCTGAAAGCGTCGTATCCGGCGTAAGGAACGTACTGCAGTGCATAACCGGCATGCTGCTCAGACCAATTAAATACTGTTGGTGCCAGGCAAGATTCTACTGCGCCATCAAAATAAGCGCATTCAGTTATCTGGCGCAGCAAGGTGCGGCCAGAGCCAGCGCTGACGCCGCCGTAACCAAGGCGATATTGGCGAACAGTGCCGCCGTCATAGGATGTAGTAATACTGGCTAAACGCTGGGTCTGCTGTACTTTACCACCAGCAACATAGCTTAATGTTTTGTCGTTACGGGCCTGATAAGCAAACTCAACCATGCCCCTGCCGTCGTCTGAACTGGCATTACCGGTATACATAATTTGGCTAAGCAACACTTCGGCCTGCGCGTTGTGCTGATAGACATAACGCATGGTATTTTTACCTGTTACATCCGCCACGCTCTGCAGTAACCATTGCTGGGTAATACTTTGGCCGGCTGGTACTACCTTGCCATTGCTGCTACTGCCAAACTGCAAGGTGCGACCAGAGGCTTCATACACGGTAAAGCTGCTAACGCTCTGGGCCATATCTCCGCCGTTTTGCACAACACGGCTCATATTGTCCATTTCCAGCGCGTACTCAGCACCATTGGTACCGTAAGTGCCGCTCACCAACATTAAACGGCTACCGTTGTAGCACAGCTTATCGCTGTTGGTCAGGGTAACGGCCCGGCTTATGCCATCTGTGGCAAAGCTGCTGCCACAGCGGCTTATGGCCGATGCAGCCTGTAAACTCCAGCCCATACCGGCTATACCATTGCCTGAGCGTGAACTGTAAGACAGCGCCACCGAAGGCTGCATACCGGCCCGGCCCGGTACGATGCTAATTGGAATTGTGTAGCCTGCCTGACCACCTGAAACGCCAGCCTCTGCTGCAATAACGCCCGGCACAACAGATGCCGACGGCTGATAGGGCGAGAAAGGTACACTAGATTCCGCAACGGTTGACTCAGTGCGCAGCGCCCAATCAGGTATTGCTGCGTTGATAACATATGCTGCGCTCGACTCAGCACTGGTTGAGGTGCCTTTAAAGGCTTTAGCTTTTAATGTCAAACTGGCGCTTACGGTTATAGGCGTCGCGTACTGGGCTGAACTTGTCGTTACGCTGCTACCGTCAAGCGTATAACGGATAATTGCATCCGTTGGTGTTGCCGTTAGTGTGACAGTCTGGGCACTGCTATAGGTACCGGCAGGTACACTAAACTGTGGCGTGCCGACTTCTACAGGAATGTCGATTACGTAGTTTCGAACGGTTTCTAAACCGCTATGTCCTGATTTGTATGCTCTGGCTTTAACGGTCCGGGTGGTGTTGACAGTAAACGGCACGGTGTACTGGGGTGAGGAGCTATTTACTGTGCTACCATCGACGGTATAGCGGATTACCGCGCCGCTAGTTGAAACACTCATGCTGACTGTCTGAGCACTGCTATATGTGCCGCTTAGCGGGGTGATTTGCGGCGTGTCGACTTCTACAGGGATATCTATTGTGTAGTTGCGGGTCTCTTGAGAGCCACTGTTTCCCGATTTATATGCTCTTGCTTTGACAGTGCGACTGGTGCTAACAGTAAAAGGCCCCGAATATAACGGTGAGCTTTCTGTAACATCGTTGCCATCCTGGGTGTAGCGAATTTGCGCACCGCCAGCGACGCTCATACTGACTGTCTGGGGACTGCTGTATCTGCCGCTTGGTGGGGTGATTTGCGGCGTGCCGACTTCTACAGGAATGTCTATTGTGTAGTTGCGGGTCTCTTGAGCGCCATAGGCACCAGATCTGAACGCTCTAGCCTTAACAGTGCGGCTGGTGCTGACGGTAAAGGGACCTGAATAAACCGGTGAACCCGCCGTGACATCACTGCCATCCTGGGTGTAGCGAATTTGATCGCCGCCTGCGACGCTGATATTGACGGTTTGAGCACTGCTGTATCTGCCGCTGGGCGGGGTAATTTGTGGTGTTGCCACAGAAATTGGTATTGGATACGGCGGTGTCGCTGCGCTAAATGCCGAACAGCCTTTAGTGTTACAGGCTCTGACTTCAAAGCTGTAAGTGCTGCCTTCTGTACCTGGGTAAGTCTTTGACGTGACGTTGCCGACGTTTTCTATTGTTGATGTACCATTTACGGTTTTTCGCACTTCATAGTAGGTTGCACGGATGTTGCCGTCCCAGCTAAGGTTCATTTGGCTGGCAGGTGGGCCGGGTATCATTTGCACACCTGTTGGCACCGTTGGCGGAATAATATAGGTGTGCTCTGCGCTTCTACTGCTAACGGCGGAGCAGTTCAGACCATTACATGCCTCAACGGTAAAGGAGTATGGTGTAAAAGGGATCGCAGGATAGGGATAGCTGGTTTGATCAGTGGTTCTTGGCGTTTGTGCCACCCCTGCAGCATAAGGTGTAATCAGATAATAGGTCGCACTTGTTGTATCACCATAGCTGAAGATGACTTCGTTGCTATTGCCGTCACGCACTCGAAGGTCGTTCGGCACCGGTGGGGCTTTGATAGTATACGCTGCTGAAGCGATATCGCTGTACATCAGTCCAGGTTTATGTGCCATCGCTCTGATGGTTATATTGTTGCTTAGTCGAATTGGCTGGCTGTATACCGCTGACGACGTGCTGGGGTTGGTGCCGTTTAGGGTGTAGTAAATCGTGGCTCCGCTAACTGCATTAATTGTCACATTGGTGCCAAAATATTGCTGGCTGCTCCCCGGCGAAAACGTGGGCGTTGCTGTTTTAGCTGGCATTTGAAACGGTACGCTATATGGCGAGTCAAATGAACACTCAGATGTATTGTCACAGGCATTCACGGCGTACTGATATACGCTCCCCGGTGCTCCGACAAAGTCGGCGGCTGTGTGGGTGACCGTTTTTACTGAGCTCCATTGGCCATCTTTAATTTGGATGACGTTATAGCGAGTAGCTCTGTTTACCGGGTCCCAATAAACACTCATCACGTTTGGATGATAGGTGAGCACCACCGTTGGTTGGTTGGGTCTTGCCGGAACAGCTTGCACTGCAAATGCAAAGAGGATCAGACAGATAGACGCCAGTTTAAGCAGCGTTTTAATCATAATTATTCGTCCCTGAAATGTTAGTCAGCGCGGGTCAGATGAGTGAGGTGCTGAAGCACCAAACTTTCATCAACACATTTGGTTAGTAGCTTTTGGGCATAATTAAAATCGTCTGTGACGATCACCACCGACTGATTGTTTGCACTCAAAGAAAATTCAATGTGGGCCGCACCGAAGCCTACGCTTTCATCAGACAATTGATAGCTATCCAGCCGGGTGCCTTCGAATTCTGCTGAATGCATTAGTTTGAGATAGTCATGCTCGGCATATTTCTTTGGCTGAATATCGAAGTTATAAAATGCAATCACCTCAAGACTTTTATCATTTTTAAAGTTTCTAAAGTGATGAACAGCTGTCGGTTCGTCCGCTGTTTTGTAGTAACCAGGGATTACCCAATCGCAACCGGCAAAATCTTTAATGGTTTTCGCCGACAGAGGCGCGGCAATTAGCAGAAAGCTAAGCAGTGTCAGTTTTTTCATCTGAATGTCCTTATTCAATTAACTTAGTGCACTCAGCTTGTAGCTGGGTTAACGAAATTGCTGTTACAACTTGACCGGAAGGGCATGCAGGAACATCACTGCGATAGTCTACGAATTGAGAAGGTACGCTAAGCGGGCGAATACGACTGCTTGCCGGCTCGCCACAGACAACGATAGAGGTATCTGGTGAGACTAATAATATGGCTGAGCCCAACGGACAAACATACCTAGAATCCTTCTGCGCTTTTATTTGCACAATAGACAAAGGATCAACGGTTAAGGGCGCACATAATGCCCGTGGAGTATCACTGGTTAAATGTACACCTGTCATCACTCCTGCGCCGCAGCCTATACCGACAAACCCTTTTACTTGTGCTATGCCGGCTTGTTTAAATTCAATTAACTCTGCCTCGTTTGCCCCTGAGAAAAGGCTTAGAAAGAGGCAGAGAACTATCTTTTTAGGCACCATGTATACCCCGTAAATCAGTAATAAAAGTAATAAACACGACTTATCGGTGAGTGATAAGTGCCATGCTCAGTAAATATCCTGAAAGCTTACGGTTAAGTTGGGCAATGCCAGTAACACAGGCATTATGGCTTTGTAGATTGCAGAACCTTTTTGTAATAGCTGTTGAAAAAGCAACTAACAGCTGCGCTACGAAATTCCCTCTACACTTAATCCTTAAGGTTTCAACTGCAGCTTCACCGCTATTTTATTGCAAGAAAAATGGGCAAAACCGAGGTGTACTTTAAGTTTGTGCGCAAATAAAAAATTGATAAATTTCTTATTTTAAATTTATTAAAAGTTAATGTATGTGAATTATTGGTGTGTTTTGATGTGTGGGTGAAGCTATGTTTTTAACGGTGACTTGTTAGCAGAAGGTTTTATCGGATTTGTGCGTGTTGTTGAAGAAATGAACGTAACTAAGCTTAATAAGTAGCTAAGTAGTGTTGCAGTTTAGATGGTTAACAAAGTTCTAAACATTTATTCAGAACTTTGCTGAGACTAGGTGGAATTAACGGATCTCAAAAGCGCGTATCACGCGGGCGACGCCTTCTACATGACGGGTAATTTCTACTGCATTGGCGGCTTCCTGCTCGCTGACGATGCCCATTAAAAACACTTCAGCGTTTTCTGTCACTACTTTGATATTTAAACCGCTGACTTGCTTGTCGGCCAGCAGCTGGGTTTTTACTTTGGTTGAGATCCAGCTGTCGCGAGTGCGGGTAGTCAGGGCGGTGTTATTGCCGAGCCGGATCTGGTTTTGTACATCGCGCACGCCATCGAGCTGGCGCACCAGTGCCTGCGCCTGCTGGCGGATTTGCTCATTGCGGGTTTGGCCGGTTAGCAGGATCACGCCGTTGTAGCTGGTGACATTGATATTGCTGCCTTCAGCGGTAACTGCGTTATCGGCCAGCGCGCGCTGCGCTTTTAACACCACGTTTTTATCGTCTATCTGTGCGCCCAGCGTGCGTCTGTCGTTGGCGGCTGTTACTGCGCCGGCGCCACCTGCAACGACGGCTGCGGCACAGCCTTGTAATAATGCCAGCAGTGTTAGGGCGGCTATTAATTTAATCCGGTTCATACATCTCCTTGTTGCGGAAATAAGGTTAATTCTATTACCTCACACAGGCTGTGCAGTATAAAGGTAAAGCATTCAAATATACGTGCCGGCCGGTGCGCCGGTACTTTTAATTCCACGTCTTGCTGGTTTAACAAGCCCGACAGTTCGACATTACCGTCGACGGTAAGGGCGACTATTTTCATATCATTGGTTAGTGCAGCTTCGACTGCTTTTATTAAGCTGGGTTCACTGCCACTGGCCGATACTACCAGTAACACATCATTATTTTGCCCTAAGGCTTTAATTTGCCGGGCCAGGTAGTCGTGCTGCTGATGTTGCTGCAGGCTGTTGCTGTATTGCTGCAATGCCAGTGCCGGCAAGCAGGGGCGATCGGTTTCAAATTTATCCAGCAGTAACTGGGCAAAGTGGCTGGCCAGGCCGGCGGTAGCGCCGTCACCACAGCATATTACCTTACCGCCACTCACCAAATTGTGCACTATGACCAGGGCGGCGTTTTCCAGCGAACCTGACAGGCTTTCGCCTGCGGCGATCATGGTTTGAATATTTTCACTGAATAACTGACGAATATGTTCCTGCATTACGGTTTCCTGCCACTAGAACTACTGTGAAATTGCATTTTTCAGCCACTGATACTGATATGGAGCCGCGCCTTCTATCGCCAGCACGTCCAACCGGCATGGCTGGTCGCTTAAGCGAAACTGTTGCAAATACCAGCGACAGCTGCGCAGCAGCTTTTGTTGTTTGCTATAGCTTACGGCAGCAAGAGCGCCGCCAAAGGCAGTGCTGGCACGGTACTTTACTTCAATAAAAACCAGCGTAGCGCCGTCGCGCATAATTAAGTCTATTTCACCGGTTTTACACTGAAAATTTTGCTGCACCAGGCTAAGCCCCTGCTGTTGCAGATAACTCAGCGCCAGTTGTTCGTACAGTTGCCCCAGTTTATTCATGCTTGCTTAGGGTTCCTGCAACGAGCGTAAGCGATTATTGCGGTAAGTGGCCCAGCTTAACTGCCGCACCAGGCTACCATCGTTGTCCAGCCGTAACTGTCCGGTAAGGCCGGAAAATACCGCTGCCGGCAATTGTTGCTGCTGGCGCAAACTGCCCAGCAGTTTATAAGCATCAAAGCCCATGGCAAACAAACGCTGCAGGGTTTCATCCTGCTCAGCGAATATTTGCTGATATTGCTGGCGTAGCTGTACGCTGTTTTGCTCGCCCAGTAACCAGGGCATTTCAGTAAAGGTCAGGCCGTTTAAGTCTCGCACGTCGGTGCTGTCTACTCTGGTGCTGTGGCTGCGTGAGCTGGCATACACCGGTAATTTTGGCGCTGTCGGGCTAACGGAGACATCAACAAAGGGTTTAAACAGCCGGGTCTGCACCGGGTCGGCAATCAGGTAAATGGCATCAATGTCCAGCCGGCTGTGTGGTTCGGCTTCCACTTTGTCGCTGATCAGATTTTTAATGCTGCTTAGCCGCTCACGGCTACGATCGGTTTCCAGCAATTTGTTAATCAGGCTGTCCAGATCGGCTTTGGCGTTAAACTGATAATGCTCTGGCGTGTCGTGGCCAAACTGGCGCCACTGGCTGATAAACCGCTGCTGCATACGCAAACTGATATTACTGGCGGCACTGATTATAACCGGCCGGCGGTAATTTTTTTGCTGAAACAGCTGTGCCATTTGCGTGGCTTCATCTTCCATACTCAGGGCAAAATAATAACGTTCGGCTTTGGCAGCGGTGGCACTGTCTTTGCTGTTCAAAAATAACGTTGGCCACGGCCAGTCGCTTGCCTGGCTAATGCTGTCTACCTGATCTTTAAGCAGGGGCCCAATAACAAAGTCGGCCTGCGCCTGGCCAACCTGCTGCACCAGCGCCGCTATAGGTTGCTGGCTGTCAATAAAGGTGAGTTCGGCGTTATTTTGCAGGCTGGCGGCCGACAAAATGCCGTATTGCACCGCCTGGGCGTGCTGGCTGAACTGGCCGGACAGCGGCAGCAATACGGCAATACGTTGCGGCTGATAGGGCGTCAGGCTTAACAGTTGCAATGCTGCTTCGGGTAACGGATGGCCGGCTGTCAGGCCCGGATAGCGCTGTTGCCACTGCGCAAACGCCTGCTGTAGCTGTTGCGGCTGGCCGATATAACGCCGGCTTAACTGTGCCAGACTTAACCAGCCCAGGCTGTATTGGTTGGCGCCAATGCGCAGCGCATCCAGCTGGCTGTCGCTCAGTGCGGCCAGATTTTGCCACAATAAGGCGTACTGCTGCGGCTGGGCGTCGTGATCAACGGGATTTTGCGTTAGCTGCAAAAGCAGTTTGCTGGCTTGCAGGTAGCGTAACTGTGATGTCAGATATTGTGCCGACAACCAGAGAAACTGAGGCTGGTCTGCATCTGCTACGTCAGTTAAAGCTGTATTATCAATTAATTGGCTGGTACGGCTATGTTGTGCTGTCGCCAGATAAGCTTGCAGCAAAGGCAGCATTAACTGGCGCTGTATCAGCGGATAGGCACTTAACCGCAGGCTTTCTGTTATCGCCAGCGCCAGTTTATTGTCCTGTTCAGCTAAGGCCTGGCGGGCGGCTTTTAGCAGATGGTAATGCTGTGCCTCGCCTTCATAGCGCCCCGCCTGCGCATAGAGCACGCGGGCCGAGACCTGGGGTTCGGTGCTGCTGTCGCTTTGCCCGGTTTGCTGCGGTGCCGATGTCGGAGTGTGTTTTGGCCCTGAGGTACAGCTTAATAACAGGCTGCTGATACAGAGAAATAACAGGGGCTTTAATTTGCTGGAAGTCACAATGCACAGTACCATAGCGAAACAATGGTCTTATCTTACTGAGACTGCCGGTTAAGCTCAAACAAATAGCGTGTTTAAATTAGATAATGGCAAAAGAAAACGGTTTTTTATATGTAGTGGCCACGCCGATTGGCAACCTGGACGATATTAGCCAGCGCGCTATCAATACCCTGCAGCAAGTGGGCTGGATAGCTGCAGAAGACACCCGCCACACCGGGCGTTTATTGTCGCACCTTGGCATCAGCGCTAAAACCATAGCGCTGCATGATCACAATGAAAAGCAACGCGCTGCCGGCATCATTGAAAAATGTCTGGCCGGTGACAGTGTGGCCTTGGTGTCTGATGCCGGTACGCCGCTGATAAGCGATCCCGGCTACAGTTTAGTGCGCCAGTGCCGTGACGCCGGGGTGCGGGTGATCCCTATACCAGGCCCCTGTGCATTAATTACCGCCTTATGCGCCGCGGGTTTACCGACCGATAAATTTCATTTTATCGGTTTTCTGTTGCCAAAAAGCCAGCAGCGGCAAAACCAGCTGGCAGAAGTACCCGCCGGTGTCGGCACCATTATTTGTTACGACACCGCCCGGCGCATTAAAGACACGCTGCAGGATGTGGTGGCGGTATTTGGCAGTGATCGCGAGCTGGTGCTGGCCAAAGAGCTAACCAAAACTTTTGAGCATCTGGAATACGGCACAGCAGCACAGATCACGGCCTGGCTTGAGGCCGATCCACAGCGCTGTCAGGGTGAAATGGTATTAATGATAGCGCCAACGCCAAAAGCCGACAGCGAAGTGTCTGAGGCTGAAGTGAGCACCCTAAAGCTGTTACTTGGTGAGTTACCACTAAAAAAAGCCGCGGCGTTAACGGCACAAATTCATGGCGGTAAGAAAAACGCGCTTTACGAACTGGCCTTGAGCTGGAAAAAATAACTGGCAAAGCAGGGGCTTCTCAGCCCCTGTCGACAAGTAATATTCACTTTTATGACAGTTTCTGCTCGTTGTCTAGCATAGAATTTAGACGACTTTCTATGCGCTGAAGCTTTCTCTCAACAGTATTAAGTTTGTCTTGATTTTCCTCGGCTAACCGAACAATTTTCGCCACTCTCAGATACAACACCCAACAAAGGACAGGTATTAAAAACCACAAAGCTATAGAAGCTAAAGTACCTATTAATCCTAAGAAATCTAAAGAACTCATAATATAAAAACCATTATTTGTGCATAAAAATTAGACAGTGTTAACCAGCAGGATTGCTAATAGTTCTCTGTCTTGCTTGATACTTTTTTCTGCTTTTAAGCTTAATTTAAACACTATTGAATTCCAAGTTTACTTTTTGGTTACATGTTTGCCTGCGTTATAATTGGGTTAGCCAATTTACTGGCGGAGCTGCTTAAAAAGGGTATAATTGCGGCCGTGAGTTGGCCAAGACAATCGCTGCCTGCGTAAGCAGGGGGAGGAAAGTCCGGGCTCCACAGGGCAGGGTGCCAGGTAACGCCTGGGGGGCGTGAGCCTACGACCAGTGCAACAGAGAGCAAACCGCCGATGGCCCGCGTAAGTGGGATCAGGTAAGGGTGAAAGGGTGCGGTAAGAGCGCACCGCGCGGCTGGTAACAGTTCGTGGCACGGTAAACTCCACCCGGAGCAAGATCAAATAGGCCCCCTTTGGCGCGGCCCGCGTTGGGGGCGGGTAGATTGCTTGAGGCTTAAGGCGACTTAAGTCCTAGAGGAATGATTGTCACTCTGGCAACAGAGCACAGAACCCGGCTTAATGGCCGGCTCACACCTTTTACCGGCTGGCGGCTGTTAATAGTCGCCAAAGCCCCGCTTCGGCGCCTTTGGTAAGGCTTGCTGCATGATGTTTAAATTAATTTGCTTCTGCTGATTACCCAGGCTCAGGTTAATAGCCTGGCTGTCCGGCGTTTGCTGCTGCCAGGGATGCCATAAACTGAGCTGAAACTCTGCCGCTGGCAGATCAGCAAAATGTACCTGACCGTTGGCGTCGGTTACCGCCGTGTAGCGACTGGCGCTGACATAAATATACGCCAGCATGTTGTCATGAATATTGCACCCCAGCGTTACCACACCGGGCTGATCAAATAACACCGGCGCTTCCGGTTTACCGGCGTACAAGCGCAATTCAAACGTTTTCGCTTTCGAAAATGAATACACATGGTGGCGGGTTTTATCCAGATTGGGAAATTCGACCAGACTACCCTGGGCGACTACGCTGACAAAAGGCTGAAAATTCAAACCTTGCTGGATCACCTGGGCATTGTCGGGTGCCGCTGCTGCAGGGTATTGGCTGTTAACCAACTCTATTACCGTGTACGGCAAAGGTTTTTGCTCGGCATCGGTTACTGTAATATCCAGTGTTACGGCGGCCAACCGGGCTGAAAAAGCCAGCAAGGCCAGCACTAAGCATTTTTGCATAACGGCACGTTGCATAACTGCGCTTATAGTTGTAGTTGCGTAATATTGTTTCACGATAGTACATTCGATAAAGAAAAGCACCGAAAACATCTTAGAGAGTACTGATGATAAAACCTGATCTGCGCTGTGTGCTGGCGTTGTTGTGTTACCCACTGGCCGCAAATGTAGCTGCGCAGGAGCTAACCTTTACTGCCAAAGGTGAGCTGCAGTGGTCGCAAACAGAACCGCAAGCCAGAACTACCAAAAATTGGTTTAATGCCGGTACTGGCCAATTGCACTATGCCGAACAGGCAATTTCGTTGGGGCCGCAGTATATAAGCGTTGACGCCGCCAGCGACACGGCATTTTCAGCCAGGCTGAACGCGCAGTGGCATGCCAAACCTGAAGGTGGAGTTTCAGTAACCGAAGCCTGGATAAACTGGGCTCCCTTGCCGGTAGCGGGCTATCGTGTACGCGGCCGGCTGGGCTATTTTTATCCGCAGATGTCACTGGAAAATACCGACACAGCCTGGACTTCACCATACAGCAGCACGTTTTCGGCCATTAATAGCTGGTTTGCAGAAGAGATCCGCACTCGCGGTGGCGAATTAAGCCTGAGCCGGCCCGGTAGCTTTTTTCAGTCAAATCATAGTTGGACTGCGGTGGCCGGGGCGTTTCAGGGTAATGATCCGGCCGGCACTATTCTGGCCTGGCGCGGCTTTGCCCTGCATAATTTGCAAACCGGCCTTGGCGAGCGTGTTAATTTTGCCCGTTACCCCAGTTTACAAAGCGCACCGCTTGAGATGCAAAATGCCTGGGTAGAACCCACCCGCGAGTTAGATCACCGCACTGGTTATTATGTCGGTGTACATTGGCAGCATTTACAACAAAGCCGGGTTAGGGCCTACTACTACGACAATCAGGGCGACCCATTGCAGTTTAGCCATCAACAATATGCCTGGCGAACCCGTTTTACCAGCCTGGCTATGCAACATGTGATTAATGACAACTGGCAGCTGGTGGCGCAGTGGTTAGCTGGTGATACGCTAATGGGGCCCTCAGTTGTTGCGGCTGATTTTGCAGCCTGGTTTGTGCTGGCAAACTGGCAGCACAATGAGTTCAGCGTCACGTTGCGCTATGATGATTTTCAGGTAACCGATAAAGACAGCACTATTGGTGATGACAACAACGGCCACGGCCAGGCTGTGTTGCTGGCGTTAACCTACCGCTTAAATAACCGGCTTAGCCTTAGTGCGGAACATCTGCAGTTAAACAGTGTGCAGCACAACCGGCAGCAGCAATGGCCCTGGCCGGCAAAACAACGGCAGAGCTTAACAAAGCTAGTGCTAACCTGGCGCTGGCAATAAAAAAGCCCGCACAAGGCGGGCTGAAAATACCAGGAACAGCTGGGAGGCTATGACACGTTATACCCACGCAACATAGCTATCGTCCATGACAAAGGTCAGCACCTTACTGATAGCAAGGTGCTGAAAAGGCTTACATAAACTTATATTCCAACAACAGGGTATAAGCACGGCCACGCGGATCGGCGATACGTGGTTCCCAGGCAGCACCGGCAGCAAAGTCGTTTTGGTGCGCGGTAAATGGCGGATCTTCATCAAACAGGTTTTTGATGCCGAAAGTCACTTTCATATCATCAATACCGCCATAAGTTACGCTGTAGTTGTAAGTAATATACTCATCAACATTTGGGTCCCACTGCGCAGGTACATAGGTACCGTTGCGTACGCTTACCGGCAACTCGTCTTTATAGCCATCGCGGTATAACTGGGTCAGGCTGTGGCTCCAGTCACCACGGACATAACTGAAGTTAAGCGTGTGCTTCCATTTAATGGGCAGGTTGTAGTAGCGCACATATTCGCCGACCAGGTTTTCACTGTACGGCAGGCTGTCGATGCCCTTGCTTTTAAAGGTGTCGATATAGCTGCCATTCAGGTTGACTTTCCAGGCGCCACCGGCCAGTTCACCGGTTAGGTTAACGTCCAGCTCAATCCCCTGAGTCAGGGTACCGCCGGAGTTAATGTAACGGCGGTCAATGGCGACCACATCACCGCTGGGATTGCGCAGCCAGTTGCCGGCAAACAGGTCGTAGTTTTCAATCAGTACGTCGCGTGGTGCTGAGCGGATAGTGTCAGTGCGCTCAATTTCCCACCAGTCCAGGCTAAAGTTAAAGTTGTCAGTTGGCACAACGACAAAGCCCAGGCTCTTTTGTTCAGACTCTTCCGGGTCCAAATCTTCTTTACCACCAAACAGTTCTACCGGTTGAATACGCTCACAACCCGGGGTGGTTTCATCGGCTACGCCACCAGGGCAGGTTGCCGGATCGGCTAAATCCAGGCCGGTGTATTGCGACTCGGTGATACCGTTAAACAACTGGTTAAAGGAGGGTACTTTAAAGCCGGTACTAAAAGCACCGCGGATCAACAACTGCTCTAACGGCCGGTAGCTAAAGGCTATTTTCGGGTTAGTGGTGCTACCAAAGCCGTCATACTTGTCATAGCGGCCGGCTAGTGTCACTTCCAGATTGTCCAGCACTGGCAGGTAGAATTCCGCAAACACCGCTTTAATGTCACGGCTGACTTTATCCAGCACGTTGGCGTTGTCGAACGGGGCATTAAACACCGGCCGCATTTCAGCGCGCTCATCGCCGTTAAATTTGAATTCTTCACGACGTAAATCGGTGCCGAAGGCCATCATAATATTGCCACCCGGCAATTCAAGCGGCAGCTCACCTGAGAAGGTAGCGTCGATTTGGGTCATGATTGACTCGCCGCCATACAGTTTTACACCATAAGCCGACGCGGCATTTAGCGCTGCCATGCCTTCAGCCGTCTGGCTTTGGCCCGGCAGTAAAAACGGGTTAATTAAACCGCTGCCCAGCACTTGCTGTAACTCGGCAGTGTAATGATAACCGGTACCCAGTGTTGAATCCGACTCGCTGGACGCACGGGAAATACCGACGTTGTAATCCCAGTTTGCCACTACGCCTTCAAAAGCGGCCAGAAAGCGGTAAGCCTTGGTGGTGGTATCAATTTCACGCGGGCCACAGGCAATACAGCGCCAGCGGTAGGCAATACGTTCGCCATAATTAAGCTGATCGGCACCAAAGTAATCGGCCAGGGCGTTATAAATGCCATCGTAGGCAACGCCTGTGCTGGGGTACCAGGTGGCTGGACCAAAGGTTGAACCCGGAGAGATCTGGTTTGGTTCAAAGGCTTTACTGACATCTACCTGTGATGCGACAAACTCAATGGTAGCCATATGCTCTTCGGCCAGTTTAAAGCTGGCGCGGCCGATAAAGTCGATGCTTTCCTGCGGTTGCTGAATACGTGCCGCTGCCGGGTAGTCGTAAGCACAGGCATAACGGGACGATTCTGAGCTCCACAATTTTTGATCGTAAGGCCCCATCATGTCACCGCCGCTTTCACAGCCAGCGGCGCCGGGCAGGTCGAGGATATTCACAGCAATTACAGACTGGCCATCCAGCGGATCGGTTAAACCGGTGCCAATCAGGTTAGGCTGGGTCGCGCCGCGGTTAAATACAGTAGCAAACGGCGTACCGCGGGTGTCGGGCGCTAAACCACGCTCGGGCTGAAAGGTATTCGAAAAATCACGGTCATTACCGGCCAGAACTTCGTTTTTCTTGTACGACAGGGTGCCGAAAACGTTCCAGCCGTCTTTATTGATATCGCCGGTACCAAATAGCAGGTTAGTGCGGTAAATATTGCCGCCGCCCGCTTCGGTATGGTCAACAAAAGCTGACGCCTCAGCACCGGTATAGTCTTCTTTGGTAATAAAGTTGATAACACCGCCAATAGCATCGGTACCGTATACGGCAGAGGCGCCGTCACGCAGCACTTCAACCCGCTCCAGCGCCGCAAACGGAATGGAGTTTAAGTCTACTGCCCGGCCTTTTAAGCCATGGGTTGCTACCCGGCGACCGTTAAGCAGTACCAGGGTTGCATCGGCGCCCTGACCACGCAGGTTGGCACCTGAGACACCATTATTACCCCGTTGCTCTTCTGATACTATGCCGCCATTACTGGCCAGGTTATCAGATGAGTTACCGGCAATATTCATTTGCAGTAATAACTGCTCTGCTGACGTAATACCGGCGGCATCTATTTCGGCACGGCTAAATACGGTAATGGGCAAGGCACCTTCAATGGCGGTGCGTTTGATACTGGAACCGGTAACACGTATGCGTTCTACTTTGGCATCGCTGCTGTCAGTTTGTGGTTCAACGTCCTGGGCATATAACTGTGTACTCAGACCGGCGAGGGCTAGAGCCTGAATTAGTTTGTTCAACTTCATTGCGTTCTCTCCTGGATTTGCAGGTGTGTCTTATTATCGCTATCCATCAGTTTCGGGTTCTGTTGCCCGTTGTTTATGCTGAGGTGCCAGATGTTTAATTTCTGCACAAAATTAACATAGCAATATTTCTTTCCTTTGGAAAATAAATTATGCTTAATTTTGTAAATTATTGGAATATTTCATTCCTGTTGCGCAAACTGTTACCGGTTATTTACAACTAAAGCAATGAAAAATAACGGTATAAAAGGAATACTGCATGCTAAAAACACTTGGGCTACTCTGTTGCATCAGCAGTTTGTTGGTTGAGGCAGCGGTACTACCCTTTAGCTCAGATGTACCGCTGTTAACTGCAGATCATCTGCACAGCCATTACTGGCTGACAAGCAACAAACACGACCAGTTGTTGCTGAGTCCGCAACACATTACCGAGCGCAATAGCCAAACGTTTAAGTTACAGCCCGAGCTGCAAGCTCTGCAAAACTTACCTGTGATACTAAGCAAAGCAGAACTGGCCGCTAAAATACAGCGGGTTAGTACAAAAGCCGGGACCAGCCGTTTTTATGCTGATGGCACAGAGCTGGACGATTCAGACTGGCAACGTTACCAGGCGTTGCTGGCACTGGACACACTGCAGCCGGCTAATGCGGTACAGTTCGGTTTAGTGGTAAAGCGTACCGCGCTGCGGGCCTTTCCTACGGTAGATCGGGTATTTAACCAGCAGATGAATACCGATTTGGATCGTTTTAGTGAAACCGCATTGTTTCCGGCAGAGCCGGTGGCGGTGTTGCATAAAAGCCGCGACGCTAACTGGTTGCTGGTGCAAAGCTACAACTACAGCGGTTGGGTACTTAGCCGCGATATCGCCATTGGCGACAGACAGCAAATTCTGGCCTATAGCCAGCGTGAGCCTTTTCTGGTGGTGACCGGCGCTAAAATCAGCACGGCATTTAACCCGGAGATCAGCGCGATTTCTGAGCTGCAGCTGGAGATGGGCGTTCGGCTGCCGTTACTCAGTGCGGCTGATACCGGCCATAAGCTGTACGGTCAGAACCCGGCGGCCAGTTATATAGTGCAGCTGCCGCAACGGCTGCATGATGGCAGTTTAAGCCTGATCCCGGCGCTGATCCCACGCAGCAGCGATGTCAGCATCGGTTATCTGGCTTTTACCGAGCGCAATATTGTTGGCCAGGCGTTTAAGTTTCTTGGTGAACGTTATGGCTGGGGCCATGACTACAATGGCCGGGATTGCACCGGCTTTATTTCAGAGATTTTTCGCAGTTTTGGTCTGCTGATGCCACGTAACTCGGGGCAGCAGGGCAATGGCAGCTACGGGCGTAATACCCGTTTTACTGCCGACAGCAGCCCCAGCGACAAGCTGGCCGCGCTGGCACAGCTACAAATAGGCGATTTACTGTATTTCCCTGGCCATGTTGCCTTGTATCTGGGCCACAGCAACAATGAGGTTTTTATGATCCATGACGTTAATACCCTGATATATCCTGTACAAGGCGGCATGTACCACGGCAGTTTAAATGGAGTGGCAGTGACGCCACTGCAACCTTTGTATGCTAATGCCCAGCAGTCTTATCTGCAGGCGCTTTATGCTATTAAATCACTGCGGTAACCGGAGCATACTATGAAAATCACCGACATTAAGCTGGGTATGTTACGTATACCACTGAAAACTCCTTTTAAAACGGCACTGCGCACGGTTAATACCATTGAAGATGTGGTGGTGATGATTGAAACCGATACCGGCCACACCGGCTATGGCGAAGCGCCGGCGACGGCGGTGATCACCGGCGATATTCATGGGTCGATTATCGGTGCCATCCGTACGGTAATAAAGCCGAAACTGCTGGGGCAGGACATTGCCGACCTGAATCATATTATCCGTCTGATCCAAAATTGCATTATCAAAAACTACAGCGCCAAAGCTGCGGTAGAAATGGCGGTGTACGATCTGTTTGCCCAACTGTATCAGGCACCGCTGTATAAAATTCTCGGTGGTGGCGTGCCGAATATAACGACCGATATTACTATCAGTGTCGACTATATCGACAAGATGGTTGCCGACTCGCTGGCCGCAGTAAATTTAGGTTTTGAAACGCTGAAAGTAAAAGTGGGCAAAGATATCGGCGTAGATATTGAACGGGTAAAAGCCATTTACGCAGCGGTAGAAGGCAAGGCGCTGATCCGGCTGGATGCTAATCAGGGCTGGACAGCCAAAGAAGCCGTGTATGCGTTGCGTAAGCTGGAAGATGCCGGTGTGCGGCTGGAATTAGTCGAGCAGCCGGTAAAAGCTTACGATTTGGAAGGGCTGAAATATATTACCGAACGCGTGCATACGCCGGTGATGGCCGATGAAAGCAGTTTTGGCCCGCGTGAAGTAATAGAGCTGATTAAAATGCGTGCGGCCGATATTATCAATATCAAACTGATGAAAACCGGCGGTATCGCTAACGCGATTAAAATTGCCGATATCTGCTCATTTTACGATATGCAATGCATGATAGGCTGTATGCTCGAAGGCAGTATCAGTGTCGCAGCTGCGGTGCATGTGGCCGTGGCAAAATCCGATGTGATTACCAAAATTGATCTGGACGGCCCGTCATTGTGTTTGTTTGACCCGGTAAAAAGCAGTGTCACCTTTAACAATGCCGATATTACCATTGACGACGTGCCCGGCCTGGGTATTACCGCGATTGACGGTTTAGAGATGTTACCGGACTAAAGCCGGCTGACAGACCGGCTTGATAAGCGGCTTTATTGCTGTTCCAGTAAATCCAGCAGTTTGCTGCTTTCTTCCAGCAGATGGTCATTGTTTTGCCGCTGGCAAAGCAGCAAATACAATATATGACACAGATGCTGCTGTGCCAGTTGTACCAGCAGCGCATTAAGCCGCACATTTTCATCGCCACTCAGCGCATATAACGCTATATCGGCGGCCAGACTTAGCGCATTGGTTTTAAAGCTGGTCAGGCTGATGATACGGATCTGACGTTGGCGGGCGAAACGGGCCAGTTTCAGTAAATCGGCATTCTGGCCCGATTCTGAAATCAGCAACAGCACGCTGTGCTGACTCAGCGTGCTGGCCAGTTGCAATGCAATTGCCGGGTCGGTATGCAGTAAGGCCAGCTTACCCAACTGCAGCAGCCTGAATTGCATATCGTGCGCCACTATGCCGGATTGGCCAAAGCCGGCGATCAGTACTTTGTCGGTTTGCAACAGACAGTCACTGGCATCACGCAGCGCCTTTTCGTCATTAATTTCTAAAATGCCGCGCAAATGGCTATGCAAACTAAATTGCAGCTGCTCTACCAGGGTTTTAATGTCACTTTGCTGTTGTCCCTGCTCGTGGCTATCGCTGCGTTGCAGGGTAGAAGCGGTAATCACCGCTTCATTAACGGCCAATTTTAAATCAGGATAGCCTTTGTAACCGAGCTTCTGACAAAACTTTACCACGCTGGACTGGCTGGTACCGACCGCATCCGCCAACTGCTGCGAGGAATAATCCCGTAGCAAATGGGCGTTATCCAGAATAAAATCCGCCAGTTTGCGCTCGATAATCGACATCTGTTCCAGCATGCCGCGGATTTTCAGTAAACACACCATAAAGCCGGATCCTTGTGTTGCTTAAACCAGATGTGGGAATTTGTTATTAGTATACCAAAGCAGTATTGAATAATTTATTCCGCCTTGGCAAGTCAGCGCAGAAAAAAGCAGCATATTTTGATTGACTGTACATAAAAACAGGGCTGTTTGATGTCGCTTTTGATCTAACTCCACTTTTTCCCACCAAAATCATCATCTTTGCTGCAGCGCTTATTTTTACTGTGATCGCAATCGATCAATCGCTCTGTTTTTACCTTGACATTGGTCAAACCTGCACCCTAAACTGTATCGTTGTGGGGATTTGTGGGTAAAAGTGGATCATTTAAGCTTATCCGCAATAAAAGCTAAAAATTAATCGTACAGGAAGCTTATGTTTCGTGGCTCATTTACGTTGACGCTGGACGAGAAAGGACGGTTAGCGCTACCGGCGCGCTACCGCGAATTTCTGCTGTCTGATTGTCAGGGCCACCTGATTTGCACCATCGATTTGCACGACCCCTGTTTATTGTTATATCCGCTGGCTGAGTGGGAAGAAATAGAAGAAAAACTAAAACGCTTATCCAGTTTAAACCCGCAGGAACGCCGTTTACAGCGCGTACTGTTGGGCAACGCGACTGACTGTGACATGGACAAAAGCGGCCGTATTTTGCTGCCGGCTCCACTGCGCCAGCACGCAGGCCTGAGTAAAGGCATCCGGCTGGTAGGTCAGTTAAATAAATTCGAGATCTGGGACGAAAGCGCCTGGCATGATCGCCTTTCAGCTGATATTGCGCTGGAACAGGCACAGGCCGGCGATGTCGAATTATCAGAACGTTTACAGGACTTTGCACTGTAACATGAATACACCGGCTCATATTTCTGTCCTGTTGCAAGAAACACTGGACGGATTAGCACTAAAGCCCGACGGTTGCTACCTCGACGGCACCTTTGGCCGTGGCGGACACAGCCGGGCCATATTGGCACAACTTGGCCCCACTGGCCGGCTGTATGCTATAGACCGAGATCCTGCCGCGATTGCTGCCGCCGCCCCACTGGCCAGCGATCCGCGTTTTCATATCACCCACAGCCCCTTTGCCGCCCTGGCAACCATAGCGCAACAGCAACATATCAGCGGTGCGCTGGACGGCATACTGCTTGACCTTGGCGTGTCGTCACCCCAGTTAGATGACGCCGATCGCGGTTTCAGTTTTATGCGTGATGGCCCGCTGGATATGCGTATGGACCCCAGTTCGGGTATCAGCGCTGCTGACTGGCTGGCACATGCCGATGTAGAAGACATCAGTTTTGTACTGCGTGAATACGGCGAAGAAAAGTTTGCCTGGCGTATCGCACAGGCCATCGTTGCCGCCCGTACAGAAACCGTAATTACGCGTACGTCACAGTTGGCAGCATTAATCAGTGCCAGTGTGCCCAAAAGCAATAAAGAAAAAAAACACCCGGCCACGCGCAGTTTTCAGGCTATTCGTATTTACATCAACAGCGAGCTGGAACAAGTAAATCAGGCGCTACAGGCTGCGCTGGCGGTACTGAAGCCGGGCGGGCGTCTGGTAGTGATAAGCTTTCACTCGCTGGAAGACAGGCTGGTAAAACAGTTTATGCGCCGTCATGCCAAAGGCGAGCCGGTACCGCGTGGTATACCGCTGACCCAGGCGCAGCTGGCGCAGCGCACCGATTTAAAGCTGATTGGTAAAGCCATAATGCCGTCAGAGCAAGAGCTGCAGCATAACCCGCGGGCGCGCAGTGCCGTGTTACGCATAGCGGAGAAGCAGCGCCATGAATAACATCAGCCTGCACCGTTTAATTGCCCGTGACTGGCGTGCCGCTAAGTGGCCGGCATTGTTGTTACTGGCCTGCATAGTGTCTGCCCTGGCCGTGGTGCATTTTGCTCATTTAAACCGGCAAACGACCATAGCGCAGGATGTGTTGTATCAACAGCGCGACCAGTTAGATATTGAGTGGCGTAATTTGCTGCTGGAGCAGCGGGCACTGGCTGAACACAGCCGGGTAGAAGACATAGCCCGCAACCGGTTGCAAATGGTGCGCCCGGCTGGCGAGCGCGACATAGCGGTAACAGTGCCATGACCAGCAATAAGCCCAAACGTCAGGCCAAAGCCAGAACAGTGCCATCAGTGCTGGGCTGGCGTTTTGCATTTGTGATGTTAAGCCTCAGTGCGGTATTTGCTGCCCTGATGGTGCGGGCTGCCTGGTTGCAGGTTATTGAACCCGACATGCTGGTGAGTCAGGGCGATGCCCGTTCGCTGCGGGTAGAAGCCGATGCCGTGCTGCGCGGCATGATTTCAGACCGCAATGGTGAAGAGCTGGCTGTCAGTATTCCGGTTGAGGCAATTTGGGCCGATCCTAAGGTGGTGCTGGAGCGTCATGCTGCCGCTGATGAGCGCCGCTGGCACGCACTGGCGGATATTTTGCAGCTTAGCCCGACGCAATTATTGCAACGTATTGGCGATAACCCGCAGCGGCGCTTTGTCTATCTGCAGCGCCAGGTTAACCCGGCAGTGGTTAACTATGTTAAGCAATTAAAAGTGCCGGGTATTTATTTTCGGCAGGAATCCCGCCGTTACTATCCGGCCGGTGAGGTGACCGCCCAACTGCTGGGCTTTACCAATGTTGATGATGTTGGTGTAGAGGGCATTGAAAAACGCTTTGACGACTTACTTACCGGTACTGCCGGTCGCAAGGTATTTCGCAAAGACGCCAAAGGCCGCGAAATTGAAGTGCTGGAGCGTTTTCAGGCGCAGCAGCCGGGTAACCTGCAGCTAAGTATTGATCAGCGTATTCAGGCCGTTACCTACCGCGAACTGAAAAAGGCCGTATTGTCACACGGGGCGACATCCGGCTCTGCCGTGGTGGTCGATGTGCATAGCGGTGAAGTGCTGGCGATGGTTAACAGCCCGTCGTTTAATCCGAATAACCGTGGCAACGCCCCGGCATATTTGTTTCGCAACCGCGCTATTACCGACACTTTTGAGCCAGGTTCAACCATGAAACCGCTGGCGGTATTAAGTGCACTGGAATTTGGCACGGCTAATCTGGCCAGTAAAGTGGATACCTATCCGGGCTATATGCGGGTTGGTGGCAGCTGGGTTCGGGATGCAATCAACTACAACACTCTGGATTTAACCGGCATTATTCAGAAATCCAGCAATATCGGCGTCAGTAAACTGGTGCTGGATATGCCAATAGAACATGTGATCAGCCTGTACGCCAATATGGGGCTGGGCAGCGATACCGGTCTGGGCCTGAATGGTGAAAGCAGCGGTATGTTAAGCCACCGCCGGCGTTGGTCAGATCATGAACGCGCTACCTTATCATTTGGCTACGGCCTGTCTGCCACAGCGGCGCAACTGGCCAGGGTGTATGCCACTATGGCCAATGGCGGTGTCAGCCGGCCACTGAGTATCGTTAAAACGACCGACATCTATCCGGGTGAGCAGGTGCTGGCACCAGAGCATGCTGCTGCCATGCTGCGGATGATGGAAGCGAATATTATGCCGGGCGGCACAGCCACCCGGGCACAGGTTAAAGGTTATCGCGTTGGTGGTAAAACGGGTACTGCGCGTAAGGCTATAGCGGGTGGCTATGGCGAAGACTATGTCGCATCTTTTGCCGGTGTCGGGCCAATATCCAACCCGCGTCTGGCCTGTGTGGTAGTGATTAATGAACCTGCGGGTGATTTTTACCATGGTGGTGAAATAGCGGCGCCGGTATTTGCCAATATTATGAGTGCAACTATGCAGCTACTAAACCTGACGCCGGATGCAGCAGATCAGGCCAGGCTGACTGCTATTGGTGGAGGCCGGCATGACGGTTAACAGTAAAAGCTGGTTGGCACTGTATGCCAGCAAGGTGCCGGAAACAACCTTAACCGGTTTACAACTGGACAGCCGTAAAGTAGGGCCAGGCCAGGTGTTTTTAGCATTGCCTGGTGTAAATCAGCATGGCAAAGCCTTTATTGCCCAGGCGCTGGCACAGGGTGCAGCACTGGTACTAACCAATGAAGGCCACTACGACGATGAACGGGTAGTGGTGTTGCCGGAGTTACAGCAATTATTACCGGCGCTGGCCGCCGGCTTTTATAACAAACCCGCACGTCAGCTGCAAATGGCGGCAGTAACCGGTACTAATGGTAAATCCAGCACCAGTTTCTTTATCAGCCAGCTGGCCAGCCTGCTCGGCCATAAAGCCAGCGTTGTCGGCACGCTGGGCTATGGCGAAATTGGTGCGCTTACGCCGCTGCCAAACACTACACCGCATTATGTTGATTTGCAGCGCATACTGGCCGGCTTTGTCAGTGATGGCGTCGCCGTAACCGCAATGGAAGTCTCATCACATGCGCTGGTACAGCAACGCGTAGCAGGTATGTTGTTTGACGTTGCCGTTTTCACTAACCTGACGCGGGACCACCTTGACTATCACGGCTCTATGGCAGAGTACGGTGCAGCTAAAGCGCAGCTATTCACGCCACAGTTTAGCCGGGCAGCAGTAATTAATTTGTCTGATGAATTCGGCCGTAAACTGGCAGAGCGCAGTGAACTGCCGCTGTGGGTGTACGGCAGGATGGAAGATTGCCGTGGTTTTAGCCGCTACCTGGGGTATTCCGGAGTTAACGCCGGGCCAGACGGTTATCAGTTAACACTGCATAGTCCGCAGGGTGACTACCGGGTAAGTTTGCCATTGCTCGGTGAGTTTAACATTCAAAATGTGCTGGCCGCAGTCAGCGCTATGTTGGTATTAGGTTATGCACTGGCCGATGTGCTGTCGGTGCTGAACCAACTAAGTACCGTACCTGGCCGGATGGAGCTGTTCCATTTTCCACAACGCTTTAGTGCGGTTATCGACTACGCCCACACTCCGGACGCTTTACAGTTAGCGCTGCAAGCGCTGCGGGCACATTGCCCGGGCCGGCTTTGGTGTGTATTTGGCTGTGGCGGTGACCGCGATCGCGGCAAAAGACCGATTATGGGCCAACTGGCTGAGCTGACCGCTGACCATGTGATTATCACCGCCGATAATCCGCGTAGTGAAGACGTGTTAACTATTTGCAATGACATTGCCTCCGGCATGAGCCCGGATGCAGCCTATCAAATTGAACCTGATCGCAAAGCCGCGATTAAGCTGGCTTTATCCAGTGCTCAGGCCGGTGATGTGGTGTTAATAGCCGGCAAAGGGCACGAAACAGTACAGATAATTGGCACCGAACAGCGGCAGTACGATGAGCGGGCCTATCTTCGTCAACTGGTTACGGAGATGTCAGTATGATTAACTTAACCTGTAGTGATATTTGCCGCCTGCTGGGCGCAGTAATGACCGGGCCAGACGTTGAAATAAGCGCGGTTAGTACAGACAGCCGCAGTATTAGCGCCGGCGCCTTGTTTATTGCGCTTAAGGGACCGAATTTCGATGGTGCTCAGTTTGCGGCTGAGGTCGTAGCCAAAGGTGCATCCGCCTTAGTATTGCAGCATCCGGTTGACGAAGCGGTAACGCAAATCATAGTGCCGGACACCCGGTTGGCGTTGGGCCAGCTGGCCGCCGAGGTTAAACGGCGCCTGGCACCTAAGACGGTTGCGGTAACAGGTAGTGCCGGTAAAACCACCGTTAAAGAAATGATGGCAGCTATTTTAAACCGTCGTGGTGAAGTGCTGGCTACCCAGGGTAACTTTAATAATGACATAGGCGTGCCGTTGACAATGCTGCGACTGACAGCAAGGCACCGCTATGCGGTACTGGAGCTGGGGGCGAATCATCAGGGTGAAATTGCTTATACCACGTCGCTGGCGTTACCGCAGGTAGCCATTATCACCAATGTGGCACCGTCACACCTGGAAGGTTTTGGCGATGTATACGGTGTAGCGCGCGCCAAGGGTGAAATATTCAATGGCTTACCTGATAACGGCGTCGCCATTATTCCGGCTGACAGCGAATACCGTGACTACTGGTTACGCCGTTTAGACGGTAAGCAAGTTATACAGTTTTCCTCAGCACACGCTGCCGATTATCATGCCACCGACATTGCGCTGGACGAGCAGGGCTGCGCCGGCTTTGAACTGAATTGTGCCAGTGGCCGGCGTTTTATTCAGTTGACCATTCCGGGCAAGCACAACGTCAGTAACGCACTGGCCGCTGCGGCTGCCTGTATCGCACTGGGTGCCAGCCTGGAAGACGTGCAGCTTGGTTTGTCGCAAATGCAGCCGGTAAAAGGCCGTACTAATGTGAAGCGACTTAGCCCGGCCGTCAGGTTAATTGATGATTCTTACAATGCCAATGTCGAGTCGGTAAAGGCTGCCATTGACCTGTTGGCCTCTTATAACGGTTATAGAGTGTTGCTGCTGGGTGACATGGCTGAACTGGGCGAAAACGCCCGCTTATACCACGAAGAGATAGGTTTATACGCGAAACAATCAGGTATTAATCTGTTGTTCACCCTTGGCGTGTTATCACAGAGCGCCAGTGACTTGTTCAATGGACAAGGGGCACATTTCAGTTCACGTCAGGCGCTAATGCAACGTCTGATGCCGATAGTG
This sequence comes from Rheinheimera muenzenbergensis, assembly GCF_036984005.1. Lineage (NCBI taxonomy): Bacteria > Pseudomonadati > Pseudomonadota > Gammaproteobacteria > Chromatiales > Chromatiaceae > Rheinheimera > Rheinheimera muenzenbergensis. Next base: position 59,274 of record NZ_JALAAR010000019.1, on the reverse strand, counting down.
TCAGAGCAGCAGGATGTCTCCCTACTAGTGAAAGGCTCGCGTAGCGCGAAAATGGAATTGGTTGTGCAGGACTTGCTAGAAAGATGTCAGCAGGAGAATAGCCCATGCTAGTTTGGTTAGCCGAGTATTTGACGCAATACTTCAGCTTTTTTAATGTATTCAGTTATCTGACGTTTCGCTCTATTCTGGGCATTTTAACGTCTTTATTGCTTAGCTTATATCTGGGGCCAAAATTGATCGCCCGGCTGCAGCGGATGCAGATAGGCCAGGTAGTGCGCGGTGACGGCCCGGAAAGTCATTTCTCTAAAAAAGGCACACCCACCATGGGTGGCTTGCTTATTCTGGGTGCCGTATTAGTGAGCACTCTGTTGTGGGCCAACCTGGAAAATAAATACGTTTGGGTTGTGTTATTTGTCTTAGTCAGCTTTGGCTGGATTGGATTTGTTGATGATTACCGTAAAGTGGTGCGCAAAGATCCGAAAGGCTTAATCGCGCGCTGGAAGTATTTCTGGCAGTCGTTGTTTGCCATTATTACGGCGGCGTTTTTGTATCTCACTGCCGAGCGGCCGGCTGAAACAGCCTTGCTGGTACCTTTCCTGAAAGACGTGATGCCGCAGCTGGGCTTGCTGTTTCTGGCACTGAGTTATTTTGTCATTGTCGGCACCAGCAATGCGGTCAATCTGACTGATGGCCTGGACGGCCTGGCAATAGTGCCGACTATTATGGTCGCAGCGGCTTTTGCCATCATTGCTTATGTCAGCGGTAACGTGAATTTCTCGGCCTATCTGAATATCCCTTACCTGCCACATGCCAGTGAGCTGGTGGTATTTCTGGCGGCACTGATTGGCGCCGGTTTGGGCTTCCTCTGGTTTAACACCTATCCGGCGCAGGTCTTTATGGGCGATGTTGGTTCACTGGCGCTGGGCGCAGTACTGGGCGTAGTGGCCATACTGGTGCGGCAGGAAATTGTGCTGTTTATTATGGGCGGCATCTTTGTGATGGAAACCCTGTCGGTTATTTTGCAGGTTGGGTCGTACAAGTTGCGTGGCCAGCGCATTTTTCGCATGGCGCCAATTCATCATCATTACGAACTAAAAGGCTGGCCGGAGCCGCGCGTGATAGTGCGCTTCTGGATCTTATCCATCATTTTTGTGCTGGTGGGTTTAGCGACCCTGAAACTGAGATAAGTTATGACACTGAGTTTAACCAAAAAGCGCATTGCAGTCGTTGGGCTGGGCCTGTCAGGTCTGGCTACGGTGCGCTTTTTGCTGAACCAGGGCGTAAAACCGGTGTTGATGGACAGCCGCAGTAAACCGGCTGGCATTGAGCAGATTGCCGCCGAAAAAGTCGATGGTATTTATCTGGGTGAGCTCGACGCTAACCGGCTGGCAAAAATGGACATTATTGTACTGAGCCCCGGCTTGTCACCGCAGCATCCTGCGGTTCGTTTTGCCGTAGCGCAAGGCGCTGAGCTTATGGGTGATGTTGAGCTGTTTGCCCGTTTTAATACTAAAGCTGTGGTGGCTATTACCGGCTCTAATGGCAAATCTACCGTCACTAAGCTGGTTGAAGCCATGCTAAATGCCAGTGGTGTAAAAGCGCTGGCAGCAGGCAATATAGGATTGCCGGTGCTGGATGCCATTATGCAACCGGACATTGACGTTTACGTGCTGGAATTGTCCAGTTTTCAGCTTGATACGCTGCATAATCTGCATAGCGTTGCCAGTACAGTGCTCAATGTCAGTGCCGATCATCTGGACCGTTATCACACTATGGCGGCCTATACGGCGTCAAAACAGCGGGTCTATCAGCATACCGCACTGGCGGTGTTCAATCTGGATGATGCCGCCACTATACCGCAGCAGGCAGAGCACAGCCTTGGCATTAAACTGGCTGACGCCGGCTATGGCATCTGCGATCACAAGGGCGAACGCTGGATAAAGGTCGCTGGTGAACCGCTGCTTAGCGTGGCGCAGATGAGCCTGTTTGGTGCCCACAACGAATTTAATGCCCTGGTCGCCTGTGCGTTGGCGCTGGCCGCCGGTGCAAACCGCAACGGTTTGATTCAGGCCCTGACGACATTTCAGTCGTTACCGCATCGCTGCACTCTGGTAGCAGAACACAAGGGTGTGCGCTGGATCAACGATTCCAAAGCTACCAATATCGGCGCCACACTGGCCGCGATTGCCGGCTTAAAGCCAGGCGTCACTGGCCGGCTGATCCTGATTGCCGGCGGCGATGGCAAGGGCGCCGATATGTCTGAGCTGCAAACCGTGCTGGATACTCAGGTCGATGCGCTGATCACTCTGGGGCAGGATGGCCCGGCCATAGCGGCACTAAAACCAGATGCGGTGCAGGTAAAAACCTTGCAGGACGCAGTAAAAACCGCAGCTAAACTGGCAAAATCCGGCGATATGGTGTTGTTGTCACCCGCCTGCGCCAGCCTGGATATGTTTAAAAGTTACAGTGAGCGCGGCGAGCAGTTCAGCGCAGCCGTTAAGGCGGAGGTGCTATGAAACAACTGGCACTTAAGCTATTAAATCAGCCTTGGGCTAACCCGGTGCAGCGCTTTAGCGACTGGTGGCGCTCTGAAGACGGCGCTGCTTACGACAAGTTTTTTGTTACCCTGCTGTTGTTGGTGCTGGCCATTGGTGTGGTCATGGTCACCAGTGCTTCGGTACCGGTAGCGGCCAGGCTGTTTGATAATGAGCTGCATTTTACCATCCGCCATCTTATTTACCTGGCAATAGGTTTTTCTGCCGGACTGATAGTGTTAAACCTGCCGGTACAATGGTGGCATAACAACAACATGCTGCTGTTGTTGGCTGCGCTGGCCATGCTGGTAGCGGTACTGCTATTTGGCCGCAATGTAAACGGCAGTACGCGTTGGCTGGCGCTGGGGCCGATAAATATTCAGGCTGCTGAGCCGGCTAAATTGTTTTTCTTCGTTTATCTGGCGAGCTATCTGGTGCGGCGGCACGAAGAAGTACGTGAAAACCTCAAAGGCTTCGTAAAGCCATTGCTGGTGTTGTTCGCTTTTGCGGTATTGCTGTTAATGCAACCGGATTTAGGTACCGTCATCGTAATGTTTGCCACTGCGGTAGCTCTGCTGTTTTTAGCCGGTGCCCGTTTGTGGCAATTTTTTGGCCTGATATTTACCGGCTTGTTGGCGATAGCAGTGTTGATAGTGTACAGCGAGTATCGCTGGAAGCGGGTAACAGCTTTTCTTGACCCCTGGGCTGACCCTTTTGGCAGTGGCTACCAGTTAACCCAGTCTTTGATGGCGTTTGGTCGTGGAGGTTGGTTTGGTCAGGGCCTGGGCAACAGTATTCAAAAACTGGAATACCTGCCCGAAGCGCATACCGACTTTATTCTGGCTGTTATTGCTGAAGAAACCGGCTTTGCCGGTGTGGCAGTGCTGCTAAGCCTGTTATTTATGCTGGTTTACCGCGCGCTGTGGATTGGTCAGCATGCACTGGCTAAACAAATGAGTTTTCACGGCTTCTTAGCGTATGCGATGGCTATCTGGATAGGATTTCAGTCGGCCGTCAATATTGGTGTGGCTACCGGCGCTTTACCGACTAAGGGTTTAACCCTGCCGTTTGTCAGCTCTGGGGGCAGCAGCCTGATCATTATGCTGATGGCTGCAGCTTTGCTGCTTCGCATCGACTTTGAAGTGCGTTTAAAAGGTAAACAGGCTATCAGCGGAGGCCGGGATGACTAAACCGAGCGCGCTGATTATGGCCGGTGGTACCGGCGGGCACATTTTTCCGGCGCAGGCGGTGGCAACGGCACTTCAGGACGCCGGTTGGCAAATTCATTGGTTAGGCAGTGCCGATCGGATGGAAGCTAAATTGGTGCCGCAATTTGGCTGGCCATTTTATGCCATTAGTGTGTCCGGTTTGCGCGGTAAAGGCGTGCTGGCGTTACTCAAAGCGCCCTTTATGTTGCTGCAGTCGGTGCTGCAAGCCCGTGCAGTGTTAAAAAAGCTACAGCCGCAACTGGTACTGGGTTTTGGCGGCTACGCCAGCGGGCCTGGTGGTGTTGCGGCCTGGCTGCAAGGTTTGCCGTTGCTGGTGCATGAGCAAAATGCCGTCGCCGGCAGCACCAACCGGCTATTGGCGCGGCTGGCGCACAAAGTGTTAGTAGCGTTTCCAGAGGCCTTTGCCGGCAATGCCAAACAGTTACTGGTGGGTAATCCGGTACGTACCGCGGTAATAGATGCCGCGGCCGGTCATGATTACAGTGGCAGTTTAAAGGTATTGGTGGTGGGCGGCAGCCTGGGCGCCAAAGTATTAAACGAGCGCTTGCCGGCAATTTTTGCTGCTGCAGCGCAAATAGCCCCATTGCAGATAAAACATCAAACCGGTGCTGCGTGGCAGCAACAAACCGAGCAGGCCTATCAGCAACAGCAACAGGAAGGCTTAAGTGTTGAGGTCAGCGCTTTTATTGCCGATATGGCGCAGGCCTATGCCTGGGCTGATCTGGTAATTTGCCGCGCCGGTGCCTCTACTGTCAGCGAACTGGCCTGTGCCGGCGTAGCGGCGCTGTTTGTGCCGTTGCCAACCGCCATCGACGACCACCAGAGTGCCAATGCCCGCTGGTTAAGCCAGCAACAGGCCGCTCTGATACTGGCACAGCATGAATTTAACCAGCAAAGCTTATTACCGCTGCTGACACGCTGGTTGCAGGATAAAACTGAATTAAAACAGATGGCCGCCCGGGCGCGTGCCTGTGCGCTGGATAATGCCAGTGCCGAGGTAGTAGCGCAATGTCAGCAGTTGGCAGGCCAGACAGGACAAGCATTATGATTACGACACCACAACAGAAAAAACTGGCCATGCGCCGGGTAGAGCGGATCCACTTTGTCGGTATTGGCGGCGCCGGTATGGGCGGTATTGCCGAAGTGCTGCTGAATGAAGGTTATAACGTATCGGGCTCCGACATAGCGCCTAACGGCGTAACGGAACGCTTAATCACACTGGGTGCTAAGGTGAGTTTTGGCCATGCCGAAGCTAATGTTAGCGGAGCCAGCGTGGTTGTCGTCTCCAGCGCTATTAATCCGGCAAACCCGGAAGTGGCGGCCGCGCGTGAACTGCGCATTCCTGTGGTACGCCGCGCTGAAATGCTGGGCGAGCTGATGAGGTTTCGCCATGGTATTGCCGTAGCCGGTACCCATGGTAAAACCACTACCACCAGTTTACTGGCCTCAATTTTTGCTCAGGCCGGCACCGATCCAACCTTCGTAATTGGTGGTTTGCTCAATTCTGCCGGCTCCAATGCCCGCTTGGGTGAAGGCCGCTATTTAATTGCCGAAGCTGACGAAAGCGATGCCTCTTTCCTGCATTTGCAGCCGCTGGCAACCGTGATCACCAATATTGAAGCCGATCATATGGACACCTATCAGGGTGACTTTGAAAAGCTAAAAGCCACTTATCTGGAGTTTTGTCACAACCTGCCATTTTATGGTGTAGCAGTAGTTTGTATTGATGACCCGGTACTGCGTGGCTTGCTGAGTCAAATTGGCCGTACCGTACTGACCTATGGCTTTAGCGAAGATGCCGACTTTGTGATCAGCGAGTTTAGCCAAACGGGCACCCGCAGCCGCTTTGTTATTACCGATCCGGAGGGGAATCAGCGCGAAGTGGTGCTGAACCTGCCTGGCAAGCACAATGCGTTAAACGCTACTGCTGCTTTTGCACTGGCGCGCGACGAGGGTATTAGCGAGCAGGCAATCTTAACCGCCTTAAATCAGTTTGAAGGCATTGGCCGGCGGTTTCAGCAATATGGTGAATTTAATACCGGTAACGGTCAGGTGTTGCTGCTGGATGACTATGGTCATCATCCAACCGAGGTGGCCGCTACGATTGCGGCGGTGCGCGCTGCCTGGCCAGAAAGGCGCTTAGTCATGGCCTACCAGCCACATCGCTATACCCGTACCCGCGACCTGTACGAAGACTTCGCCAAGGTGTTATCCAGCGTCGATACCCTGTTACTGCTGGAAGTGTATGCCGCAGGTGAAACAGCGATAGCCGGCGCTGACAGCCGCAGTTTATGCCGCACTATCCGTAACCGTGGCGCACTGGACCCAATTTATATAGCGACACCGCAGGATTTGGCCCCCAGCCTGGCAACCGTGTTGCAGGATGGAGACGTGGTACTGACTCAGGGCGCTGGCAATATTGGCGCCCTGGTGAAAAAGCTGGCCGCTATGCAATTAAATATCAACCAGTTAAAAGCCAGTGCAGGAGAGCAAGCATGAGCAGTAATCTGCAAACCTTTGGCAAAGTCGCCGTGATGTTTGGCGGAGTGTCGGCGGAGCGCGAGGTGTCATTGCGTTCGGGTAAGGCGGTATTAACTGCTTTACAGCAGGCTGGCGTTGACGCTTTTGCTTTTGATCCGCAACAGCAAAACCTGGCTGAGCTGGCGCAACTTGGCGCGCAGCAGGTGTTTATTGTGCTGCATGGCCGTGGCGGTGAAGACGGCAGCATGCAGGGAGCTTTGCAACAACTTGGCCTGCCTTATACCGGCAGTGGTGTGCTGGGCTCGGCGCTGGCAATGGATAAAATTCGTTGCAAATGGTTGTTTCAGGCGCAAAACCTGCCAACAGCACCGTTTGCCGTTGTGCACAGCAGTGACGCTGATTTTGCCGGCTTGCTGGCCAGCCTGGGCGGTAAAGTAATGGTGAAGCCGGCCAATGAAGGCTCCAGCATCGGCATGAGCGCCGCCAGCAGCGCCGCAGAGTTACAACAGGCGATTAACCAGGCGTTACAGTACGACAGCGAAATTTTGGTTGAGCGCTGGATTAACGGTCGTGAATTTACCATCGCCATTTTAAATGGCCAGGTGCTGCCGGTAGTAGAAATGCGTACGCCAAGGGCGTTTTATGATTACGAAGCCAAGTATCAGGCCAACAGTACCGAATATCTGTGTCCGGCACCGTTAGATGCACAGCTTACTGCCGCTATGCAGGACAGTGCGTTAAAAGCTTTTAATGCGGTCGGTGCCAGTGGCTGGGGCCGGGTAGATATTATGCTGGACGACAGCGGCCAGCATTACCTGCTGGAAGTAAACACTGTACCCGGCATGACAGAAAAATCGCTGGTACCGATGGCAGCCAAAGCTGCCGGCCTGAGTTTTCAGCAGTTAGTGCTGGCCATACTCAGCCAGAGTAACAGGAGCTAAACCGATGAACTGGCGCTTGCCTACTACAGCGTTGAAGCAGCGTCCGGCGTTTTTCGCCGGCGTGCTGTTTTTTCTCTGTGCGGTGGCAGGGCTGAGCTGGGCAATGGTAGCAGCCAGTGACTGGTTGCATAGCCAGCAAAGTGCACCGGTGCAGGAAATACGCCTGTACGGTGATTTTCAGCATATTGATGCGGTAGCACTGCATCAGGTGCTGACACAGGAGTATGTAGGTAACTTTTTTAGCGTGAACGTGGATCAGGTACAAGCGTTTTTGTTACAGCAACCCTGGGTATATCAGGTGGCCGTGCGCAAACAATGGCCTGATGCCCTGGTTGTGGTTGTTACAGAACAACAGCCGGTAGCTATCTGGAATCAGCAGCAATTACTAAATGACCGCGCAGAAATATTTGACGCGCCACTACAGCAGCTGAAAACGGAACTGCCGATGCTAACCGGCCCACAAGGCAGCCAGCAGGACGCCCTGACCATGTTCCGCCATATGCAGGGCTTGCTGGCCCTGCATAAATTTAATGCCGTATCGCTGGGGTTAACCGAGCGATTTTCCTGGCAGCTTAACCTCAGTAATGGCGTAAAGCTGAAGCTGGGCCGTGAAGATACGTTAAAGCGCGTACAGCGTTTTATTGAGTTGTATCCGGTAATAACAAAACATAAAACCGACGCTGTCGCCGAAATAGATTTACGTTACGACACCGGTATCGCCGTGCGTTACAGCAGTGAACAAAAGAGAAAAGCATGACAAAGTCGTTGGATAGAGATCTGATAGTAGGCCTGGATATCGGTACCGCGCAAATAAAAGCGGTAGTGGGCGAGATTACGCCAGACGATCGCTTAAGCATTGTCGGTGTAGGTACTCATGTATCACGCGGCATGGATAAAGGCGGCGTTAACGACCTTAACCTGGTGGTACAGGCGGTACAGCGCGCGATCGACGAAGCTGAGTTGATGGCCGACTGCCGGGTATCTTCAGTGTATCTAGGCATTACCGGCAAACATATCCGCTGCCAGAACGAAAGCGGCATGGTACCGATTAACGATACGGAGGTGACGGCAGAAGATGTCGCCAGCGTGATCCATGCTGCCAAATCGGTGCCTATTTCAGCCGAGCGGCGCATGTTACACGTGCTGCCACAAGAGTTCTCGGTTGATATGCAAGAGGGCATTAAAAGCCCGGTTGGCATGTCCGGTGTGCGGATGGAAGCCAAAGCCCATATTGTTACCTGTGCCAATGACATGGCCAAAAACATTGAAAAATGTGTCGAACGCTGCGGGCTGCAGGTAGATCAGCTGATTTTCACCGCGCTGGCCTCCAGCTTTGCCGTGCTGACCGATGACGAAAAAGAGCTGGGTGTCTGCGTAGTAGATGTCGGCGGCGGTACCATCGACATTGCCATTTACACCAATGGCGCTTTGCGCCATACCGCCGTGATCCCGGTGGCCGGTAATCAGGTAACCAGCGACATTGCGAAAATTTTCCGCACACCAATCAGCCACGCCGAAGAAATCAAGGTGCAATACGCCTGTGCGCTGCGCAGTATGGTAGGCAAAGAAGAAAGCATTGAGGTACCCAGTGTCGGTGGCCGGCCGGCGCGGTCTATGTCACGCCATACGCTGGCCGAAGTGGTAGAGCCCCGCTATCAGGAACTGTTTGAGCTGGTGATGGAAGAAATTAAAAGTTCAGGCCTGGAAGAGCAAATCGCCGCTGGCGTAGTGCTTACCGGTGGCACCGCTAAAATGGAAGGTGCTGTTGAATTTGCTGAAGATATTTTCCAGATGCCGGTACGCGTTGGCCTGCCAATGCATGTCAGTGGTTTAAAAGAATATGTGCAGGATCCGGCCTACGCCAGTGTCGTTGGCTTGTTACTGTACGGCAAAGATGCCCGCACCCAGCAGAAAAAAGTGGCGGATGTGCGTGACTCAGTCGGCAGTTTCGTGAAACGGATCAGCAGCTGGTTTAAAGGCGAGTTTTAACAATTTAGTAAGCGTAAAAACGGAGAGAGAGCTATGTTTGAGTTAATGGAAAACCACAGCGAAGAAGCTGTCATTAAAGTAATAGGTGTTGGCGGTGGTGGCGGTAATGCTGTCGAATATATGGTTGCCAGCAATATTGAAGGTGTAGAGTTTGTTGCGGCAAATACCGATGCGCAGGCTCTGCGTAATTCGTCAGCCAATGTAACCCTGCAGTTAGGCGCTAACGTGACCAAAGGCTTAGGTGCCGGCGCTAACCCGGAAATTGGCCGTCGTTCAGCTGAAGAAGACCGCGAAACCATCAAGAAAACCCTGCAAGGCGCGGATATGGTGTTTATTGCCGCCGGCATGGGTGGTGGTACCGGTACCGGTGCAGCGCCTATCGTTGCTGAAGTAGCGCGCGAACTGGGTATTCTGACTGTTGCAGTAGTGACCAAGCCGTTCCCGTTTGAAGGCAAAAAGCGCACTACTTTTGCAGATGAAGGCATTCTGGAGCTGGCAAAGCATGTCGATTCACTGATCACTATCCCCAATGACAAGTTGTTAAAAGTGTTGGGTAAAGGCACCAGCCTGCTGGATGCGTTTAAAGCAGCGAACAACGTTTTGTTAGGCGCAGTGCAGGGCATCGCCGAGCTGATTACCCGGCCTGGCTTAATTAACGTCGACTTTGCTGACGTACGTACCGTGATGTCTGAAATGGGTACTGCGATGATGGGTAGTGGTCGTGCTACCGGTCCGGATCGGGCCGAAGAAGCGGCAGAACAGGCTATTTCCAGCCCGTTACTGGAAGATATTGACCTGTCAGGTGCTAAAGGTATTCTGGTTAATATTACTGCCGGCCTGGATATCAGCATTGAAGAGTTTGAAATTGTTGGTAATGCGGTTAAAGCCTTTGCCTCAGAAAATGCTACTGTAGTTGTTGGTGCAGTTATCGACCCGAATATGCAGGACGAACTGCGTGTAACTGTAGTAGCAACGGGTATTGGTGCTGATCGCCGGCCGGATATCAGTCTGGTGCCGGGTAGCCGCCCGGTAGACGTGCAAAAGCCGGTATATGGCACCCATGGTGGCGCTGCATTAATGCCGCAACACGAGGTGCAAACGGTTAAGCATGAGCAAACTGCGGTAAATGCCAAGGCCCAGCCAGAGAGCAAAGCCAATATTGATATCTTTGATATCCCGGCATTTTTACGCAAACAAGCTGACTAAAGCTATACTCGGTTGTTAGCCGGGTTTAGCCGCCGGCAGGCTTAGTGCCGCTTTAAGTTGCGGATCAGTGAAATTTGGCATAATTGTCACGTTATGCTATGCTTCGCCGCCATTTTATGATTGCTTATTATTTGAGCAGGAAGAAATATGATTAAACAACGTACCATCGGCAAAACAGTCAGCTCCATTGGAGTAGGATTGCACAAAGGCGAAAAGGTTACGCTTACTCTCCGACCTGCGCCGGATAACACGGGCATAGTGTTCCGTCGTGTTGATCTTGATCCGGTGGTTGACTTTAAGGTAACGCCAGAATTAGTGGGCGATACCGTGATGTGTACTTGTTTAATCAATGAAAACGGCGTGCGGTTATCGACCACTGAACACCTGATGGCGGCCATTGCCGGCCTGGGCATCGACAACCTGGTTATTGAAGTTGATTCGGCCGAAATTCCGATTATGGACGGCAGCGCCAACCCCTTTGTCTATCTGTTACTGGAAGCCGGTGTCGCCGAGCAACGTCTGGCGAAAAAGTTTATCCGTATTAAAAAAGCAGTACGGGTAGAAGATGGCGACAAGTGGGCAGAATTTAAGCCGCATCATGGCTTTAAAATCGACTTCGCTATCGAGTTTAATCATCCGGTTATTGCAGAAACTACCCAGCATATGCAAATGGATTTTTCTGCTGCTGGCTTTATTAAAGACATCAGCCGGGCTCGTACTTTTGGTTTTTTACACGAAGTAGAATACCTGCGGGCAAATAATCTGGCGCTAGGCGGCAGTTTTGATAACGCTGTGGTGCTGGATGAGTTTCGCGTATTAAATCAGGACGGTTTGCGCTACGAAGATGAATTTATTAAACATAAAATTCTCGATGCAGTAGGCGATTTATATATGGCGGGCTACAGCATATTAGGCGAGTTTAAAGCCTTTAAAACCGGCCACGCCTTAAATAATCAGTTGTTATGCGCGGTATTGGCCAACCAGGAAAACTGGGAGTTTGTCAGCTTTGAAGACAAAGCCGATATGCCAATTTCTTATCTGGCACCCCAGCTGGCATAACGCTAATCGATACTAACAAAACCCGGTTGTACCGGGTTTTGTCGTTTAAGAGTTCTGCCCGCCTGACGTAGCGTTTTCTGCCAGCTTTAATAGCGCTTGTTTTAAAGCGCCGCTGCTGCCCTGTGCTGCAGCACGCAGAGCAGTTGCGGCATTGTCGGATAAATGGTGGCTGTTTTTCTGCGGTATATTCAGCTGCGGTTTGTTTATCTGGCCACTAGGCGAGGCTTCAATTTCTAATCCGGCTAAATCAGGCAAGATTTTTCGGCGAAAATTGTCTAGAATGGCGTCGCGCTGTAATTTTAACCGGGTTAGCCAAGGCGGCGAGGCACACAAAATAACGGCCCTGCCATCACGTATGGTGCTAACCTGGCAAAAACTGAGTTGTTCCAGTTGTAATACCTCAGCCAATACCTTGTTCATCTGCTGCAACAAACTGGCCTGCTGTTGCTGCGAGGCTAAGCTACTGCCGGCCAGTAGCTTGCTAATGTCCTGGGGTTTTTGCGTATAGCGGGCCATGGCCTGTACACCTGCAGCTGTAATTTATACCGCACAGTGTAGCAGCTTCTGCCTGGGCAAAACACGTGCCCTTGAAAGCATTAGCTTCGGCCACCATATCTGGCGTAATATGTTGGGCTTATGCTCTGATTTACCGGCGTAATAATATGCTGCCGGGACTGCAATGCAGTTTTAACTTAACATGGTATTTGGATAATGTTTGGAAAACTCTTTACCAAAGTATTTGGTAGCCGCAACGACCGCTTCTTAAAAAAATTAGAAAAACAAGTCCAGCAGATCAATGCGTTAGAGGCAGAGTTTAGCGCCTTATCCGACGACCAGCTGAAACAGAAAACCAACGAATTCAAACAACTGCTCGCCAATGGCAGCAGCCTGGACGATATTTTACCCCAGGCCTTTGCCACGGTACGTGAAGCCAGTAAGCGCGTATTTAATATGCGTCATTTTGACGTACAGTTAATGGGTGGCATGGTACTGCATCAAGGCAAAATCTCTGAAATGCGTACCGGTGAAGGTAAAACCCTGACTGCCACGCTGCCAGCTTATTTAAATGCATTAAGTGGCAAGGGCGTGCATGTTATTACTGTTAACGATTATCTGGCTAAACGTGATGCGCAAACCAATGCGCCGCTGTTTAGCTTTTTGGGCTTAACCGTAGGCGTAAATGTGCCGGGTATGGCGCATCCGGAAAAACAACAGGCCTATCAGGCAGATATTACCTACGGTACCAATAACGAGTTTGGTTTTGATTATCTGCGCGATAATATGGCGTTTTCTCCGCAAGACCGCGTGCAGCGCGATCAGGCTTTTGCCATTATCGACGAAGTTGACTCTATCTTAATCGACGAAGCCCGTACGCCGCTGATTATCTCTGGCCCGGCAGAAGACAGTTCAGAGCTGTACAAGCAAATAAACGTGCTGGTGCCAAACCTGGTTAAACAAGATAAAGAAGACGAAGAAGGTGCGCACGGTGACGGCCATTTTACTGTCGATGAAAAAGCCCGCCAGGTTTATCTGACCGAGCAAGGCCAGATTGAAGTCGAAAATATGCTGCGTAGCAAAGGCATGATTGGTGAGCACGATACCCTGTTCTCTGCCGCCAATATTACTTTGCTGCACCATGTGTACGCCGCGCTGCGTGCGCATCAGTTGTTTAAGCGTGATGTAGATTACGTCGTAAAAGACGGCGAAATTATTATCGTTGATGAGCACACCGGCCGTACCATGGAAGGCCGGCGCTGGTCTGAAGGCCTGCACCAGGCAGTTGAAGCCAAAGAAGGCGTACGTATTCAAAACGAAAACCAGACGCTGGCATCCATTACCTTCCAGAATTACTTCCGCCTGTACGACAAGCTGGCAGGTATGACAGGTACAGCCGATACTGAAGCTTTTGAATTTCAACAGATTTATGGTTTAGAAACTATAGTAGTACCGACTAACCGGCCTATGGTGCGTAACGATATGGCTGATTTAGTCTATCTAAACGCTGAAGATAAGTATCAGGCGATTATTGACGATATTATCAAAAACCGTGACGCAGCCCGTCCGGTACTGGTAGGTACGGCGTCGATCGAAAGCTCTGAGTATTTATCTAACCTGCTTAACAAAGCCAAGATTAAACACCAGGTGTTAAACGCTAAGTTTCACGCTAACGAAGCGCAAATTATCGCTCAGGCGGGTCAGCCTGGCACGGTAACTATAGCCACCAACATGGCAGGCCGTGGTACCGATATCGTATTAGGCGGTAGCTTACAGGCAGAATTGGCCGCTTTAGCTGCAGATGCCAGCGACGCGCAAAAAGACAAAGTTAAGGCCGACTGGCAACAGCGCCATGATGCGGTAATTGCTGCCGGCGGCTTGCATATCATAGGTACAGAACGTCACGAGTCACGTCGTATCGACAATCAGCTGCGTGGCCGTTCTGGTCGTCAGGGCGACCCGGGCTCAAGCCGGTTTTACTTATCGCTGGACGACGCCCTGATGCGCATTTTCGCCTCAGACCGTATGGCAGGCATGATGCGCCGGCTGGGGATGGAAAAAGGCGAAGCCATTGAACACCCCTGGGTTAGCCGCGCTATTGAAAATGCTCAGCGTAAAGTTGAAGCGCGTAACTTTGATATCCGTAAGCAACTATTGGAATTTGATGATGTTGCCAATGATCAGCGTAAAGTGGTTTACGAGCAACGTAATGACCTGCTGGACGTTAGCGATATCAGCGAAACCATTAACGCTATCCGTGCCGACGTAGTAGACAACGTGATCAGCGAATATATTCCGCCACAGTCACTGGACGAAATGTGGGATGTGCCAGGGCTGGAGCAACGCTTAAAAGCCGACTACGCGCTGAACTTGCCAATAGCTCAGTGGTTAGCGGACGACAAAAAACTGTTTGAAGAAAAGCTGCGCGAGCGCATCGTGCTGGAAGTCGACAACGCCTATCAACAAAAAGAACAGATGGTAGGGCCGCAGGTACTGCGTCAGTTTGAAAAAGCCATTATGTTGCAAAGCCTGGATACGCACTGGAAAGAGCATCTGGCAGCAATGGACCATCTGCGTCAGGGGATTAACCTGCGCGGTTATGCGCAGAAAAACCCGAAACAGGAATATAAGCGCGAAGCCTTTGAGTTGTTTTCGGCCATGCTGGAAAACCTGAAAACCGATGTTATCGGCGTACTTAGCCGGGTACAGGTACGGGCAGCAGAAGACGTTGAAGCCGTAGAAGAGCAGCGCCGCAAAGCAGATGCCGTGCCGCACAATTACCAGCACGCTGAAGCAGAGCATGTCGGTGGCGATGTGCCGGACGACCTGCCGCGTGGCCCGGTGTTCCGTGAGCAGGATAAAGTAGGCCGTAATGACCCTTGTCCTTGCGGCTCAGGTAAAAAATACAAGCAGTGCCACGGTAAGTTGGTATAACACCAGATATAGGTTAAGACAAAGTCAGCTGCGGCTGGCTTTGTTGTTTCTGCAGGAGTTAAAAAATGACAAGCAAGATTATCCATGTCGCGGTAGGTGTAATTCTGCGCGATCAGCAAATATTACTGGCGCTGCGCAGCAGTAAGCAGCATCAGGGCGGTAAATGGGAATTTCCCGGTGGTAAAGTAGAAGATGGCGAAAGCGTGCAACAGGCACTAAGCCGGGAGTTGCACGAAGAAGTTGCCATCGATGTCACGCACAGCCAGGCGTTTATGCAAATAGAACACGCCTATCCGGAGAAAACCGTGTTGCTGGATATCTATTTAGTAAGCGGTTTTACTGGCGAGCCGCACGGCCGTGAAGGCCAACCATTGCGCTGGGTCACTATAGCCGAGCTGAGCAATATCGATTTTCCTGATGCAAATCAGCCGATAGTTGAGCGGATTCAACAACATTTTTCCAAGCAGCAGGGCAGTTGACAGGGTAACGGCTTTGCTACCCAGATCAGTGTTTAAAAAACTCATTATCCTGGGTAATAAACTCTTGTTCTAACTCTGCAAGATATTCTTCCGACAATGCGCTATCTATAGGTGCCTTGTCGGGGATGCGGTGGTTTTCTGCAGCCCAGTCACCTAAATCAATTAGTTTACAGCGCTCAGAGCAAAACGGCCGGTAAGCTGACTTTGCCGTCCACACTACGTCTTTGTCACAGGTTGGGCATTTAACTTTCATAGATTAATTCTCCTTCTAAGCGGCTATTCTACCAGTCATCTGCAACGGCACTAATGGTTTTCTGGCGCTAAAGTTTCAACCGCAGTGGCGGCTTAAATTACCGGCGGTTTGCATTTAGCAGCAG
This sequence comes from Rheinheimera muenzenbergensis, assembly GCF_036984005.1. Classification (NCBI taxonomy): domain Bacteria; kingdom Pseudomonadati; phylum Pseudomonadota; class Gammaproteobacteria; order Chromatiales; family Chromatiaceae; genus Rheinheimera; species Rheinheimera muenzenbergensis. The sequence goes on along the minus strand of NZ_JALAAR010000019.1, from coordinate 43,550 downwards.
GCTAACTCGAAGTTGATGGTTTTTTCGCTGCTACAACGGCCGCTGTCATCGGATAACAGCATAAAACGGATGGCATAGCGGTATTTGTTGCCGCTCACTGTAGGGTAAGCCCCCACAGCAGGCTGGTATCTGATGCGCAGCAATTCGTGTTGTTCGGTGTTGCTTTGATAAAAACCGTTATCTGCCGTTACAGTGTTAAACTGGCCTTTACCGCGGCAAAACTGCAGTACCAGCTGCAACGCTTGCTGCAGCAGATTAAATTCGGTATACCACACTGCAGCGGCTTGCTGGCGCACATCAGCTGGTAAATTGAACCAGTATTGCAGTTGTGGCAAGTCAAAAAAACAGGTGCCGCCCGGTACTGCAAAGCGTTGGCGTAATGGCGCCAGAAACTTATCATCTTTTAAACTGGTTACAAATTTACCGCAGCGCAGCAAATCACTTTGCAGCCTGACAGCCTGTTGCAGCAGCGCCTGCAGTTTGTCGTCGGCCACCGACGGATGGCTGGCCCATTTTACCAGGGCGGCCTCGCTGCGCTCACAGTCTTTAATCAGATCCGGGCGGATATCATTGCGATCCAGCACCTCGATCAGATCGAACAGAGTATTAAAAAAGGCTTGTTGCTGCCATTCGTTTTGTAACGGCGTTAGCTGGTGCAATTGCTGTAGCAAGTACTCCAGGCGCAAGTAGGTGCGTAGTTTTTCGTTTAACGGGTGTTCGTAAGTAAGCTGTGTCATCAGTGTCTGCTAAATGTCCTGTTATAGCAGCACACCGGGCTTATGGCGTTAAGCCTGCCTGCTGCAGATAAAATGTGTGCAAACGCGCAACCTGTGTCTGCAAAGCTGCTATGCTGGTGTCGTTATGTACAATGTCGTCGGCGGCGGCCAGCCGGTCTTGCCGCGATATTTGTGCCGCCATAATGGCTCTAATTTGCTGCTCGCTGGCATTATCGCGCGCCATAGCACGCTGTAACTGCAACGGCTCGGGTAAGTCTATTACCAGTACCCGGTTAACATAAGTGTTAAGGCCGTTTTCCAGCAACAAGGGCGCAACCAGTAAAGCGTAGGGCGATGTTAGCTGTGCCAGCTGTTGTAACAGCGCCTGGCGTATTGCCGGGTGTAATAGTTGCTCGAGCCAGGCTTTGTCTGCACTGTGGCTAAATACACGCTGGCGCAATGCAGCGCGATCCAGTTCGCCATTTTGCAGCAAGATGTCACTGCCAAACTGCTGCTGTATCGCCTGCAGGCAGGGTGTGCCGGGCATTACCACCTGGCGGGCAACAATGTCAGCGTCTACCGCCTGTATACCCAAATCAGCAAAGCATTGCATCAGCGTGGTTTTACCACAACCGATGCCGCCGGTCACACCAACAATATAGTTAGTCACAATAGTTAGTCACAATAGCTAGACACTACAAGCCAAGATAACGCAGATAGGCAGTAGTGAGCTGCTCACCCCATAACAGCGCTATCCAGCCTGCTGCAGCGATATAAGGGCCAAACGGAATAGGCGTAGCTTTATCTTTGCCCTGTACCGTTAATAAAACTATCCCCACTACTGCACCAACACAGGAAGACAACAGGATAATTAACGGCAGCTGTTGCCAACCGAGTAAAGCACCAAACACGGCCAAAAGTTTAAAGTCGCCATAGCCCATGCCTTCTTTGCCGGTAAGCAGTTTAAACAACCAATATACGCTCCACAGGCTAAGATAACCGGCAGCGGCGCCAATAATGGCTTCGGCCGGGTTAACCATGGCTGAATCGCTGAGGCTAAACAGCAGCGCGAGCCATAACAGCGGCAAGGTAAGCTGATCGGGCAGCAGCATTTTGTCGATATCAATAAAACTAAGCGCAATCAGCAGCCAGGTTGTAACAATAACAACTGCCGCAGCTGCGCCAAAACCCAGCTGCCATGCCACAGTGGCCGATAACAGCCCGGTTAGCAGCTCTACCAGCGGGTAACGCGCACTTATCGGTGCCGCGCACTGCCGGCACTTGCCTTTTAGCAGCAACCAGCTTAGCAGCGGGATATTGTCACGTGCCTGTATTGGCGCATTGCAGCAAGGGCAAGCCGAGCGGGGCACCGCCAGGTTAAAACGCGCTGGTGTGGCAGGGGCAGCAGCGGCAGTATCCGGCGTAAAATAAGCCTGGTACTCCTGCTGCCATTCGTTTTCCATCATTTTTGGCAGCCGGTAAATTACTACATTTAAAAAACTGCCTACCACTAAACTAAGCAGCAGCACGGCGCCGGTAAACAGCGCTGGATACTGCTGCAATAAACTGATTAAATCTGTCATCAAATTAACCAACCACCTGGCCCATTTGGAAAATAGGCAGGTACATGGCAATAATCAAGCCGCCTATTACCACCCCCAGCACCGCCATGATCATCGGCTCCAGCAGGGCAGTTAAGCCATCTACCGCATCGTCTACTTCCTGCTCGTAAATATTGGCTACCTTAGACAGCATTGAATCGAGCGCGCCGGATTCTTCACCAATAGACACCATTTGCACTACCATCTCAGGAAACTGGTCGGTTTGCTTCATCGCCAGGTACATCTGGTTACCGGACGAGACTTCTTCACGGATAAATAAAATGGCATTTTTATACACTTCATTGCCGGCAGCCCCGGCGGCCGATTCCAGCGCCTCTATCAGCGGTACACCGGCGGCAAAGGTGGTAGACAAGGTGCGGGCATAACGGGCGACCGCGGCTTTATTCAAAATGCTGCCTAATACCGGCAAGCGGATAATACGACCATCGGCCCAGGTACGAAAGGTGAGATTATTGCCATAGGTTTTTTTAACGACAAAAAACAACGCTGCTATTGCAGCCAGTACCACCCACCAATACTGTTGCATCATTTCAGAAATGCCCAGTACAAATAAAGTAAAGGCCGGCAGCTCGGCACCGAAGCCGGCAAAAATTTCGGCGAACTGTGGCACCACAAAAATCAGCAAAATAGAGGTAACAATAGATGCCACGACCAAAACAGCGATAGGGTAAAACATGGCTTTTTTGATTTTTGATTTAAGCGCTTCGGCCTTTTCTTTATAAATGGCCAGCCGGTCGAAAATGGCATCCAAAGAGCCGGAGGCTTCGCCGGATTTTACTAAGTCGCAGTATAGATCATCAAAGTACTTCGGATGTTCGCGCAGTGTTTCTGACAGCGGCAAACCGGCCTGTATTTTTACTGATATTTTTTGCATTAGGGTGCGCAGGCTTTTATTTTCAGAGCCATTGGCTATTAAATCAATAGACTGCACCAGCGGCACGCCGGCGCCTAGCATAGTAGCAATCTGGCGGGTAACAATAGCAATATCCAACGGCGAAATCTTTTTTTCACCGCCAAACAGTGATTTTGGCTTACGCTTAACGCCGGATGGCGTAATGCCCTGCTGGCGCAATAAGGCCTTAACCTCAGCAATGCTGGTGCCTTTTATTTCGCCATCTACCTTGCTGCCCTTGCGGTTTACGCCTTTGTAGACGTAGGCTTCCAGCTCTTTTATTTTAAATTGTTGGGTTTGAGCCATTTGTTTTGTCCTGTTGCTGCGCTACTGCGCAATATTCACAATGTTATATCAGCTAACCAATAAAAACTAAACACTCACCATTCAACACTAAGCAAAGCGTTTAGCCTTTAGTCACCCGGTTAATTTCGGCCAGGCTGGTTAAGCCGGCTGCTGCCTTTACCAGGCCAGACTGGCGCAGGTTATTCACGCCTTCTTTTTGCGCCTGGGTGGCAATATCCAGCGAGTTACCGCCCTGCATAATAATATCTGCCATAGCTCCGCTTACCGGCATAACCTCGTAAATACCGACCCGGCCTTTGTAACCATTGGTGCAGTGCTCGCAGCCAATGGGTTTAAATATTTTTACTGTCGAAAGCTGGGCGTCGGTAAATCCCTGCCTTAACAGTTCGGCTTCGGGCAGTATTTCTGACTGTTTACAGTGGCTGCATAAGCGCCGTGCCAGGCGCTGGGCAATAATTAACGACACTGAACTGGCGACGTTATAAGCCGGAACGCCCATATTTAACAAACGGGTTAAGGTTTCCGGTGCCGAGTTAGTGTGCAGGGTAGAAAGTACTAAGTGGCCGGTTTGTGCTGCTTTAATGGCAATTTCGGCCGTTTCTAAATCACGTATTTCACCTACCATTACCACGTCCGGGTCCTGGCGTAAAAAAGCTTTTAATGCCGAGGCAAAGGTTAAGCCAGCGCGCGGGTTTACCTGCACCTGGTTAATACCGGCCAGATTTATCTCTACCGGATCTTCAGCGGTAGAGATATTGGTTTCTTCGGTATTCAAAATCGCCAGGCCGGTATATAACGACACCGTTTTACCCGAACCGGTAGGGCCAGTTACCAGTATCATGCCCTGTGGCTGGGCTAATGCGGCTAAATACAGTTGCTTCTGATTATCCTCGTAGCCCAGCACATCTATACCCAGCATGGCACTGTCTGAGTCGAGAATACGCATTACTATTTTCTCGCCCCACAAGGTAGGCAGGGTGCTTACGCGAAAGTCGATAGATTTTTTTGCTGACAGCTTTAATTTTATCCGGCCATCCTGCGGCACACGTTTTTCGGCAATATCCAGCCGCGACATAACTTTTAGCCGCGCCGACAAACGGGTAGACAGTGCCACTGGCGGGCTTGCGACCTCATGCAAAATGCCGTCGATACGAAAGCGGATACGGTAGCTTTTTTCATACGGCTCAAAGTGTAAATCTGATGCGCCTTTACGTATGGCATCCAACAGCATTTTATTAATAAAGGCAATAATTGGCTGATCTTCTTTATCTACCTGTACACCAGCGCCGTCTTCTTCTTCTTCCTGCACTATACCGAGCGAGCCAAGATCCCAGTCGCTCTCTGAAAAATCGCCGCCCAAGCTGCTGTCAAACAGCTTATCCAGCAGTTTATGCAGTTTGTCGTATTCAACCACCACCACTTCGGCGTTTAAGCCGGTGTTAAACTCAAAATCTTCAATGGTCTGAATATTGGTCGGGTCTACTACCGCCAGGTACATACTGCGGCCGCGCTTACCCAGCGGCAACATATCGGTTTTGCGGATCAGCTTTTCGTTGCGTAAATCTTCTGGTACATAGTCGATATCATACTGCTCTATATCCAGGCAAATGGCCTGGCTTATACCGGCCGCAGCCAGGGCCAGCTTTTCTGAGGTTATCAGTTTTTCGGTTATTAACAGCTCAGGCAGAGTCTTAAACTGGCCGCCTTTGTCGGTAACAATTTTAGTCGCCTGTTCGCCGTTAAGCAGGCCCAGCTGAACTAAGCGTTTAAACAGGGTAGAAGTGGTGGTAACGGCCATTAAGCGAAAACATCCTGATTTTGCTAATAAGACTTTGCATAATCAGTTGATTATGCCACTAAACCAGCGTTATTCAAGTTTAAGGCGTGCTTACAACAATAAAGCTAAATGTAAGATGCACAATAAATAAAAAGCCAGCTAATATGGCTGGCTTTTCTCTAGCAAGATCTTATCGATTTGGCTTTAAATCAATAATTAAGCTGCAGTACAACCAGCAGGTCTGAACTTAGCGTCGGCATCAGTTGTACAAGACCATACACCTGCAGCAGAGCGGTTAAGGTTGATCTTTTTGCCATTTACAGCAGCATTTGCATTTTTGATAGTACATTCAATAACAGTTGTGCCTGTCAGAGCGAGTGTACAGTAACGACCGCCGTTAGCTGTTTGGCCAACATAGCCTGCGTCTGTATCTGTCAACGATGGGGCAACTGGCTGATTCATGGCTACTTCAAAGTTAGTTTTTAAAGAGCTAACTTCAGCATAAGCACCGCCAACTTGTGACTTGGCTGTGTAGTCTTGGTACTGTGGCAGAGCGATAGCTGCTAAGATACCGATGATCGCTACAACGATCATTAATTCAATTAAGGTAAAACCTTGTTGTACGCGTTTCATAATTTACTTCTCCTGATGTTTAATTAGCCGCTGGGGCTACGGTCTATTTTGGCAATTTCTGGCCAAGCCGCAAGCGAAATGTTACTAAATTTTTCAAAATGGCACAAATAGTTGTATTAAAAAGAAATATTGTCTATTGCCGCTTGTTCGTTAAACAAACGCTATAGTACAAAAGTGCTAGTTTAATAGCTCTAAAATATAACCAAAAAAAATTACCAGACTATTTATCGCTGTTACAGCACTGCTTAACGTATGGCTTTGTCGCCTTTAGCAGCGCTGAAATGGTGATTAAACCAGCGGATTTTGCCTTTGCTTCGGAGTTCTCTTCTGCCAAAAGGCTATGATTTTGCTGTCAGGTCGCGCAGGATTGTGCAGTGTTTTATGCTTCTTGACGCATTAAAAATTAGCAAAGCTAAGGAAGATTTTCTCAGGCTGTAAGCAAAATCTGGCGAACTTGCTATGGCGTTTGATGAAAGCAAATTACCTTATGCGGTAGATGTGAAAATACTGCTAGACATGCAAAGCATGCCATTGCGTGAGCTTATACACCCGTTGATAAACTTATTTATCCGCTGTTGGCCTAAGCCGCCCACAAGGCCATGCGGGCCAGGAACGCCTGGCCCCAGGGCGATAACAGCCAGCTTACCAGTAAGGCGTTGCCCAGGATAACAAAGCCAAACTCACGCCGGAACGATAGCTTACTGCGCTTGTGCGCCAGCTGTTGCTGGGCAATATAGGCACCGGGCCAGCCGCCGATAAGGGCAAACAGTTGCAGGCTTTCTTCGGCCAGGCGGTTGCCGTGGCGGGCGATGGCGGCTTCTTTGTCGGTTTTATACAGCCAATAAGTCATCAGGCTGGCTTCGATATACAGCAGCGGTAAGACGTAGGGTAATTTACCAAACAGTAGTGCCAGCACGACGGCGGCTAAAAAGGACAGACGAAACAACAGCGAAAACTGGCTGGCCTGGTTAATTGTCGCCGCACTGCTGTGGCTGGCCGGTGCCGGGGTGTTACTGCTGGCTTTGTCGTTGTCAGAAAAACGCCACTGACTGGCAATAGGCCGGCCGCGTTTGTCGCTGCCCTGAGTAAAGTGCAGCCGGTCGCCTGGCTCGGGCCGGGCATTGCCGCCGGCCTGATCACGGATATGAAAAAATAGCTGTTGCTGGCTCTGATCGCACTTAACAAAGCCAAAGCCTTTGTCGTCATGCCAGGACACCACAGTACCGCTAAGTTGCATTTTATGTTCCTGTATTACCGCCTCATCCATGAGACTGAGTTACTATACAGAAGTTTAATCAGTTGTGGCCTATTCAGCTGTTGTGTTGTTACTTAATGTTATCTGCAGTTTTACCAGTGAAGCGGTTAATTCGGGTAAGGCTGTTGTTGTGGTGTCCCAAACGACATCAAGGTTGATGTCAAAATAACCATGCGCGATACGATTACGCATCCCTTTCATGCTGCGCCAGGGAATGTCATTATGAGCCGCCGCAAACTCCGGATCTGCTTGCAAGATTTTTGTTGCTGTTTCACCTAGCACCAGCAGATTAAGTACCACCGCTTGCTGCGTTTTCTTGTCGGCTAAAAAATCTATTTTTGTCATGCCGTCGATGTACGAGCATGCCAGATATACCGACTCTTGCATTTGTGCGATATAAGTTGCTATTCGAGGCGCTGTCATACCGGAATGGCTTGGCTTAGTATTGCACTGCGTAATTTGTCAGGCAAATCGCCAGGTGTTAACAAATCCACCGGCACGCCCAGTGCTTCCTCCAGGGAGATTTGTAATTCTCCCAGATCAAAAAGCGTAGCGCCCGGCAGCGCGTCCACCAATAAATCCAGATCACTGTTATCAGTATCTTTTGCGATAGCTACAGAGCCGAAGATTCTGGGGTTTGTTGCTTTACAGCTTGCTACCAGTGCGCGTATCAGGGCTCTGTTATGTGATAAAGCTTCAGACGGCCGCATAAAAAACTCTCCGAAGTTGCTGTTAGCACTCAGTATAGTACTGCAGTGTTTACTTAGTTGCTATTGCGTTTGCTGGTTAATGTTTAACCGCATAGATAAGTCTATTGCCTGCACATGCTTAGTTAAGGCGCCGCTGGAGATGTAATCTACACCGGTTGCGGCCAGTTCTGTCAGGCGCTCGCTGGTAATATTGCCAGACACTTCTAATTTGGCCTTACCCTGGTTAATGGCGACTGAACGTTGAATGTCTGCCAGTGAAAAGTTGTCCAGCATAATAATGTCGGCACCGGCGTCCAGCGCTTGTTGCAGCTCTGCCAGGTTTTCGGTTTCTACTTCTACCGGCTTACCGGGGAAATTCTGCCGCGCTGTGGCAACAGCATTGGCAATAGAGCCAGCCGCGGCTATATGGTTTTCTTTAATTAAAAAGGCATCAAACAGGCCAATACGATGGTTTTTACCGCCGCCCACTGTTACCGCATATTTTTGTGCGAAGCGCAGGCCGGGCAGAGTTTTGCGCGTGTCCAGCAAGCGGGTGTTGCTGCCGTGCAAAAACTGCACATAGTGCGCCGTGGTAGTGGCGGTAGCGCTTAACAGCTGCAGAAAATTCAGCGCGCTGCGCTCACCGGTTAGCAGAATACGTGCCGGGCCGGTTAGCGTGCACAACAGCGTATCGGCTGCTACCTGGTCGCCATCTTTTACCTGCCAGCTCAGTTGTACTTCATTACCCAGTTGGCGAAACACTTCATCGACGAAAGCGGTGCCACAAACCACGCAGGGTTCGCGGGTAATAATAGTGGCACTGGCCTGCTGTGCCTGCGGTATTAACGAGGCGGTAATATCACCTTCGGCCAATGGTAAAAAGCCCAGATCTTCGGCCAGAGCGGCGGCCACGGCGCGGGTACATTCTTGTTGCAACATAGCGGTGTAAGCAGTAGTCATAAAGTATGGTTCGCAAGGTTGTGCTGTTTGTCTGTAGTTAACAAAGTAGCTAGTGTTGGATCAGCGTAAGCTGATTGCCTTGTTGGTGGAATTCTAACTGTTTCAGTGCGCTCATGCCCAGTAATATCTCGGTGCCGGTAAGGTTGGGCACTATGCTGGCCGGAATGTCGTACAACACTATATCGCCCAGTTGCAGCCGGTCAATGCGGCTGCGCCAGGCGGTAGTCAGGCCGTTGGCGGTACTGACCTGCATGGGTGCACCAAAGGGCAAACCGAGCTTTTCGGCACTGTCGGCGGCAATCGCCACTGTCGTGGCGCCGGTGTCCAGCATAAAATCTGCCGGCTGATTATTTAGCAGCGCGGTGCCAACATAGTGGCCGCTTTTATTGCGGATCAGTACGGTGCGGGTTTCGCCTGTGCTGCCTTGTACACTATGCAGCTGCTGGTTGGGGTTTAGCTGCTTATCTATGGTGTCCTGAAAAAACAGATACAGCATAACCATCACTATTAACCAGGCAATAATGGCAAAGGTCTTACCATAACGGTTTGTTGGTGGTGACGCTTGCATTACACGGCTCCGGCAGAGACAATAGCGCTATAGCTTACTAACCATAGCGGTTAAAGGCAAAACTTCTGATGTCAGCGCCTGTCATTTTGCAACGTCCCAGCCCCCATTGCGATGCCCGCCCCGCCGGCGAAAGCATTAGCTTATTGGTGATCCACAATATCAGCCTGCCTGCCGGCCACTTTGCCAGCGTGCCCGAGCATAGCTTTGTTGATGCATTATTTATGGGCAGCCTGGATTGCAGCGCTAAGCCGGATTTTGCCAGCCTGCGGGACGTAAGAGTGTCGGCGCATTGTGTGATCTGGCGTGATGGCCGTGTTTTTCAGTATGTACCCTTTGCCAAACGGGCCTGGCATGCCGGCGTAAGCCAGTTTGCCGGCCGTGAGCGCTGCAACGATTTTTCTATTGGTATTGAGTTAGAAGGCACCGACAATTTGCCGTATACTGAAGCGCAATATCAAAGCCTTATTCAGCTGACAGAGTTGATATGTCAGCAGTATCCGGCTATTACGCCACAGCGTATAACCGGGCATAGTGATATTGCACCGGGGCGTAAAACTGACCCCGGCATCGCGTTTGACTGGATGCGTTACCGCAGTGCAATAATAGAGTGGAATAACAAGCGCGACCAAGGAGCTTTGTAAATGACATTAATCAGTATGTTGCTGGCATTAATTATTGAACGCTTAGCCGTGCGCAGCGACAAATGGCAGGCGGCGGGGTATTGCCGGGCTTATGTACGTTTTAGCGCAAGTTCAAAACTAAGCCTGTTGGCATCGAACCGGCTGGGGCAGTACCTGTGGCTGGCGTTACCGGGGGCTGTGGTGGCGTTGTTGCTGTGTCTGGCCGACAGCCATTTGCTTAGCCTGCTGGTTAATACACTGGTGTTGCTATTGGGTATAGGTTGCTGGCACTACCGCGTACTGTATAAACAGTATTTAAATGCAATGGACAGAGGCGACGAAGAAGCGGCCTTTATCAGCATGCAGCAAATTCGCAGCCAAATGGGCAGTACACAACAACAAAGTAGCTATGGCCAGTTGCTGCTGTGGCTTAATTTTCGTTATTACGCTGCGGTAGTGTTTTGGTTTTTAGTATTAAGCCCCTTTGGTTTGGCTGCTTTTGGTGTAATGACCTATGCGTTGGTGCGGCATTTACAGGAAGCGGTAGACGAGCAAGATAGCGCAGATTATGCCGCAGTCCTGGGGGATGACAGTAAGATAAATTGTATCGCTCACTGGGCGTTCTGGTTTCCGGCGCGGTTATTTGGCTTAGGCTTTGCACTGGTGGGGCATTTCTCCCGCGCGTCTAATGTGTTGCTAAGTTACTTTCTTGATTTTACTGCCGACAACGAACAAGTGGTGGTGGCAGTGGCAACCGCCGCTGAAACCTTACCGGACGAGAGCTTAAATACGCTGGATGACAGCAGTTATATGGTGCAGCTGGCAAAGCGCAATATGCTGTTTTTTTTAGCTTTTACCGCTATTTTAACCTTAACCGGCTGGTTGGGGTAAAACGAATCTCCCCCAAGCCCCCTCTTTGCTAACGAGGGGGTTTAACCGCATTAGGCGGCAACTCTCATAGCATAGCCACAAACCCATTTCGCGTAGCGCAGCCGGTCCGCCAGCTTGAAGGCAGGACTGCCGAAAGCCCGTTGTGGCTGGCACAGCGGCAGTTATCGCCGACGGCAAGGCTGGTATTGTTATTGCGCTCCCTTTCTGGTCAGACCAATTCTTCTGGTCGCTGTCATACTTGTATCATCTTGAGTTATTACTCTAACTATTTTCCGCTTTTGCCTTTGCTTCGGATCTCTGCTTTATTTACATGCTGGACAGAAACTGCTACCTTAGCGCCACCAAAATTAAATTGGTAATACCAATTTACAAAAGGCGCAAGCCAACAGGACCTATCAGCACGGCATGGCAGATTTTAAAATTAAACCGGCGAAACTCTCCGATCGCATTGTCGAGCAACTGGAAAACATGTTGCTGGAGGGCAGTTTTGCGCCAGGACAAAAGCTGCCAGCAGAGCGTGATTTAGCTGAAATGTTTGCGGTATCCCGGCCGTCGCTGCGCGAAGCCATTCAAAAGCTGGAGGCCAAGGGGTTATTAAGCCGCCGGCAAGGCGGTGGTACTTACGTTTGCGATAATTTGGCGGTGGGCTTAACTGATCCGCTGTTTGCCTTAATTGCCCGCCATCCGGAGTCGCAGTTTGACTTACTGGAGTTTCGCCACGCCTTAGAGGGCATTTGTGCCTATTACGCCGCACTGCGTGGTACGGCGGCAGATTTTGAACAGATAAAACGCCATTACGACGCAATTTGTGATGCGCAACAGTTAGTCGATTTGGATGCCGAGGCCAAAGCGGTCGGCAGTTTTTATTTAGCGGTGGCTGAGGCGTCGCACAATGTGGTGTTACTGCATTTGGTGCGCGGATTAACACCGTTGGTGGAGCAGAATATCCGGGTAAACCTGGAAACGCTGCAGCAGAAGGACGGCATAGTAGGCCAGTTAAATTCGCACCGGCAAAGACTGATGCAGGCGGTGATCAATGGCGAACCGGAGCAGGCGCGCCAGGCCAGTAATGATCACCTGGCTTTTATTGAAGAAGCCATGCTGGAAGTGGGTAAAGAACGCTCGCGTATTGAACGTTCGTTACGCCGCACCCAGCAGGGTTAACTATATTTTTAACGCCGCTGCGCAAGCATAGTGCAGGCGTGCATAACCAAAGGAAACCTCGATATGTCTGAAGTCAGTAAAGTTGACATCGACGCTCTGGAAACCAAAGAGTGGCTTGAAGCGCTGGAATCGGTAGTTCGCACTGAAGGGGTAGAGCGGGCGCAGTTCCTGCTGGAAAAAGTGCTGGAAGAGGCCCGGTTAGAAGGCGTAGACATGCCAACCGGTGTTACCACCAACTACATCAACACCATTCCTCCGCAGCAAGAGCCGGCTTATCCGGGCGATGTTAACCTGGAACGACGTATCCGTTCGGTGATCCGCTGGAACGCCATTATGATAGTACTGCGCGGCTCGAAAAAAGAGCTGGATTTAGGCGGCCATATGGCGTCTTACCAGTCTTCGGCGGCGTTTTATGAAACCTGTTTTAACCACTTCTTCCGCGCGCCGAATGACAAAGACGGCGGCGATCTGGTGTATTACCAGGGCCATATTTCACCGGGTATTTATGCCCGTGCCTTTGTCGAAGGCCGCTTAACTGCCGAGCAACTGGACAGTTTCCGTCAGGAAGTAGACGGTAAGGGCTTATCAAGCTACCCGCACCCGAAATTAATGCCGGAATTCTGGCAGTTCCCTACGGTATCTATGGGCCTGGGCCCGATCACCGCTATTTATCAGGCGCGTTTCTTAAAATATTTAAACGGCCGTGGTTTAAAAGACACCAGTGCCCAGCGCGTGTATGCCTTTTTAGGTGACGGCGAGATGGACGAGCCGGAATCACGCGGTGCTATCAGCTTTGCCGCGCGCGAGAAGCTGGGCAATCTGTGCTTTTTAATTAACTGTAACCTGCAGCGCCTCGATGGCCCGGTAATGGGTAACGGCAAGATTATTCAGGAATTAGAAGGCCTGTTCCGCGGTGCCGGCTGGAATGTGATCAAAGTAGTGTGGGGCCGTGGCTGGGACAAGCTGCTGGCTAAAGACACTACCGGTAAGTTACTGCAGCTGATGAACGAAACGGTAGACGGCGATTACCAGACTTACAAAGCCAATGACGGTGCCTATGTGCGTAAGCACTTCTTTGGCCGTTATCCGGAAACGGCAGCGCTGGTTGCCGATATGACAGACGAAGAAATTTTCGCGTTAAAACGCGGTGGCCACGAGCCGTCCAAGCTGTTTGCTGCCTTTAAAGCGGCACAAGAGTGCAGCGACAAGCCAACGGTTATCTTAGCCAAAACGGTTAAAGGTTATGGCATGGGTGAAGCGGCTGAGGGTAAAAACATTGCCCACCAGGTGAAGAAAATGGACATGACGCATGTGCTGCAACTGCGCAAGCGTTTAGGCCTGGAAGATTACATCAGCGAAGAGCAGGTTAACGAGTTAGCCTACATCAAGCTGCCGGAAGGCTCGCCTGAGCTGGAATATCTGCACGCCCGGCGTAAAGCGCTGCTGGGTTATACCCCGGTACGCTTACCAAAATTCAGCCAGAAACTGCAACTGCCAGAGCTGAGCGCCTTTGACGGCTTGTTAGAAGAGCAAAAGCGTGAAATCTCTACCACTATGGCCTATGTGCGGGCACTGAATATCCTGCTGAAAGATCAAAATATTGGTAAGCAAATAGTACCGATTATTGCCGACGAAGCCCGTACCTTTGGTATGGAAGGCCTGTTCCGTCAAATTGGTATTTATAACCCGGGCGGCCAGAACTATACGCCGGAAGACCGTTCAGTAGTGAGCTACTACAAAGAAGACACCGGCGGCCAGGTACTGCAGGAAGGTATTAACGAGTTAGGCGCTATGTCATCCTGGGTAGCGGCGGCCACGTCTTACAGCACCAACGATTTGCCAATGATCCCGTTTTACATCTATTACTCGATGTTTGGCTTCCAGCGCGTAGGCGATATGGCCTGGCTGGCCGGCGATCAGCAAGCACGTGGCTTCTTATTAGGCGCTACTGCAGGCCGTACCACGCTAAACGGCGAAGGCTTACAGCACGAAGATGGTCACAGCCATATTCTGGCTGGCACAGTACCGAACTGTATCTCGTACGACCCGACCTATGCTTTTGAGCTGGCGGTAATTTTACAGGACGGTATCCGCCGCATGTACGGCGAAGCGCAGGAAAACATTTATTACTACATTACGGTAATGAACGAAAACTACCATCACCCGGCTATGCCAAAAGGTGCCGAAGAAGGTATCCGTCGCGGTATTTACAAGCTGGAAAGCTTAAACGGCGACCGTGGCAAGGTACAGCTGCTTGGCTCGGGCACCATTTTAAATGAAGTGCGCAAAGCCGCTGACATCTTAAGCAAAGACTATGGTGTAGCCTCAGACGTTTACTCGGTAACCTCGTTTAACGAGTTGGCGCGTGATGGCCAGGACGTAGAGCGCTTTAACATGCTTAACCCGGATGCTACCGAGAAAACGCCTTACATTGCTACCGTGATGAACAGCGCACCGGCCATTGCCGCAACCGACTACATGAAAAACTACGCCGATCAGGTACGTGCTTTTGTACCGTCGGTGTCTTACAAGGTGTTAGGTACCGATGGTTTTGGCCGCTCTGACAGCCGCGAAAACCTGCGTCGCCATTTTGAAGTAAACGCCGGTTATATCGTAGTAGCAGCACTGAGCGAGCTGGTGAAGCAGGGTGAGCTGAAAAAGTCGGTAGTGAGCGATGCGATTAAGAAATTTGGCATCGACAGCGGCAAAATCAACCCACTGTACGCATAAGAGGATTATTCATGACTATTGAAATTCATGTGCCGGACATTGGTGCGGATGAAGTTGAAGTAACCGAAATTCTGGTGAAGGTAGGCGACAAGGTCGCCGCCGATCAATCACTGCTAAGCGTTGAAGGCGACAAAGCGTCGATGGAAGTTCCAGCTGCAGAGTCTGGCGTGGTGAAAAGCATCAACGTTAAGGTTGGCGATAAAGTTAAAACCGGCAGCCTGATTATGACGTTCGACGATGAAGCCGCTGCACCGGCCAAAGACGAGGCAAAAGCTGAAACCCAGGCTGCAGCCAAAACAGAGCCAAAAGCCGAAGCCGCTGCCAGCAGCGCACCTGCTGTGCAGGAAGTAAAAGTACCGGATATTGGCGGCGATGCGGTAGAAGTCACTGAGATTATGGTCAAGGTAGGCGATAGCGTTGCTGCCGACCAGTCACTGCTAAGTGTAGAAGGTGACAAAGCCAGTATGGAAGTACCGGCGCCGTTTGCTGGCAAGGTAACAGAGATTAAAATCAGTGTCGGCGACAAGGTGTCTACCGGCAGCCTGATTATGGTTTTTGAAACTGCAGGCGGTGCTACTGAGACTACAGTAGAAACCAAAGCAGAAGCCAAAGCTGAAACAGCAAAAACTGAAGCCAAAGCCGAGCCTAAAGCAGAGACTGCGCCGGCTGCGGCAACGCCATCTGCCAGCAATGACGGCTTTGTCGAAAACAGCGCCTATGCACATGCCTCGCCGGTTATCCGCCGTTTAGCGCGTGAGTTTGGCATTAACCTGGCTAAGGTGAGTGGCACAGGCCGAAAAGGCCGGGTAGTGAAAGAGGACGTACAAAACTACGTTAAGCAACTGGTGAAGCAGGTTGAAACTGGTGCAGTAAGTTCAGGCTCAGGTGCTGCCTCTGGTGCAGGGAGCAGCATGGGCTTTGACCTGATTGCCTGGCCAAAAGTCGACTTTGCCAAGTTTGGCGAAGTAGAAGCCAAGCCGCTGTCACGTATTCAAAAGCTATCGGGTGCCAATTTGCACCGTAACTGGGTGCGCATTCCGCATGTTACCCAGTTTGACGAAGCCGATATCACTGGCCTGGAAGAGTTCCGTAAAGAACAAAACGCGCTGGCTGATAAAAAGAAAATGGGTGTTAAGTACACGCCGCTGGTGTTTATCATGAAGGCGGTGGCCAAGGCGCTGGAAGAATTCCCCACCTTCTGCAGTTCACTGTCAGACGACGGCGCCAGCTTAATTCTGAAGAAATACGTACACCTGGGTATAGCAGTCGATACGCCAAACGGCCTGGTTGTGCCGGTAGTTAAAGACGTTAACAAAAAAGGCATTATCGAGCTGTCACGCGAGCTGCAGGATATTTCGGTAAAAGCGCGTGAAGGTAAACTAACCGCCAGTGATATGCAGGGCGGCTGCTTTACTATCTCCAGCCTGGGTGGCATTGGCGGTACCGCCTTTACGCCTATCGTTAACGCGCCGGAAGTGGCCATTTTGGGCGTGTCAAAATCTGACATTAAACCAAAATGGAACGGCAAAGAGTTTGAGCCTAAGCTGATGCTGCCACTAAGTGTTTCTTACGACCATAGGGTAATTGACGGCGCGCTTGCTGCCCGTTTTACTGCCACCCTGGCCAGCTATCTGGCCGATATTCGTCAGATCATTATGTAAGCGGCGCGCTTACGGCAGATAAAACTGCCGTAAGCCTGAAATCTTAGGTTACAGAGCGGCGGCTCTGATGTTAAAATTCCGCCACTTTTTTCGCCTGACAGCCTCACCCTACATCTGGCTGTTGGAAAATCGGTCCGATAATGAAAGGTAATACGATGAGCAACGATATCAAAACTCAGGTAGTAGTCGTGGGCGCAGGCCCTGGCGGTTATTCTGCAGCATTTCGTGCAGCAGACTTAGGTTTAGAAGTTACCCTGGTTGAAGCGCGCAGCACCTTAGGTGGCGTGTGCTTAAACGTAGGTTGTATCCCATCTAAAGCCTTATTACACGTTGCTAAGGTTATTGACGATGCCCGCGATATGGCATCACACGGTGTAACCTTTGGTGCGCCGCAAATTGATTTAGATAAAATCCGCGCCTGGAAAGACAAAGTAGTCGGCCAGCTGACGAACGGCCTGGCCGGTATGTCAAAAATGCGTAAAGTGAAGGTCGTTACCGGCTACGGTAAATTTACCGGTGCTAACACCTTACAGGTTGGCGACACCACTATTACCTTTGAACACGCCATTATTGCTGCAGGTTCAGAGCCGGTATCACTGCCGTTTATTCCAAAAGATGACGACCGTATTATCGACTCTACCGGCGCACTGGAATTAAAAGACATTCCGGGTGAAATGCTGGTATTAGGCGGCGGTATTATCGGCCTGGAAATGGGCACCGTATACCGCGCGCTGGGCTCTAAAGTATCAGTAGTAGAATTTGCTGATCAGTTAGTGCCGGCTGCTGACGCTGACATCGTTAAAGCCTACACCAAGTACAACAAAGACAACTACAACATCATGTTGTCTACCAAGGTTGTTGGCGTAGAAGCGAAGAAAGACGGCTTATACGTGACTTTTGAAGGCAAAAACGCGCCAGAAAAAGCAGTACGTTACGACAAGATCCTGGTTGCGGTTGGCCGTAAACCAAACGGCGCGCTGTTAGACGCGGCTAAAGCCGGTGTTAACGTAGACGAGCGTGGCTTTATCAATGTTGATAAGCAACTGCGCACCAACGTTGGCCATATTTATGCTATAGGTGATGTTATCGGCCAGCCAATGTTAGCGCACAAAGCGGTACACGAAGGCCACGTAGCAGCTGAAGTCATCGCTGGCCAGAAGCACTACTTCGACCCGCGCTGCATTCCATCAGTTGCCTACACCGATCCGGAAATGGCCTGGACTGGCGTTACCGAGAAAGAAGCCAAAGAGCAGGGCTTAAAAATTGAAACCGCTACCTTCCCATGGGCAGCATCAGGCCGTGCTATCGCTTCAGCCCGTACTGAAGGCTTCACCAAGCTGATTTTCGACAAAGAAACGCACCGCATTTTAGGTGGCGCTATTGTTGGTATCAACGCCGGTGAAATGCTGGGCGAAATCTGCTTAGCAGTAGAAATGGGTGCCGACGCTGAAGATATCGCGTTAACCATCCACGCTCACCCAACGCTGAACGAGTCTATCGGTTTAGCGGCAGAGATTTACGAAGGTTCAATCACAGACCTGCCAAACCCGAAAGCGAAGAAGAAGTAAGCTTCTTTTTACTGAGTAAAACAAAGGCCGCAAATGCGGCCTTTGTTGTTTTATAACAGCGACAGCCACATTGGGCCGATGTTTTGCCTATAGCGTTTTTACCGCAGTTGTACTCGGCTGTGGCATACTGCGCTGACACATACCGCAGCAGGAGAATGCTTTGCCGATAACTGAAATTACTGATCTGAGTAGCTTGCTCCTGCGCATGTTAACGCAGTGCCAGCCATTGTACAGCAGCGGCAAAGTGGCGGATTATATACCGGCATTGGCGCAGGTGGCGCCGCAACAGGCTGCGGTTGCAGTGGCCACGCTGGACGGTAAGATATTCAGCGCTGGCGCAGCGCAGCAGAATTTTTCCTTGCAGAGTATTTCAAAAATTTTCGGCCTGGTGATGGCAATGAACCGGCTGGGAGATGGCTTGTGGCAGCGAGTCAATATGGAGCCTTCTGGCCAGCCGTTTAATTCTATTGTGCAATTGGAATGGGAGAAGGGCATACCACGTAATCCGGTGATCAACGCCGGCGCTATTTTGGTTGCGGATGTGCTGGTGAGTCATTACTCGGCCAGCAAAACGGCATTTTTAACGTTTTTGCGCCGCTTAACCGGGGAGGAGGCCATTTATGCCGATCAGCAAGTGTATCTGTCTGAGCTGGAACACGGTAACCGTAATGCGGCCCTGGCCTACCTGATGAAAAGTTTCGGTAATATTGAAGCCGGTGTGCCACAGGTACTGGAGCATTATTTCCACCAATGCGCCACGGCGATTAACTGTGAACAACTGGCCCGCTCGTTATTGTTTTTAGCTAATCGTGGCGTGCAGCCGCACACTAACGAGCAAATATGCAGCCGGCGTGACGCCCATCGGGTAAATGCAATTTTATCCACCAGTGGTATGTATGATCAGTCTGGCGAGTTTGCCTTTAAAGTAGGCTTGCCGGCCAAAAGCGGGGTAGGCGGCGCCATAGTGGCGATAGTACCGCAATTTGGTGTAATAACCGCCTGGAGCCCGCCGCTAAACCGCTTTGGTAACTCGGTAGTGGCGATGCAGTTAATTCAGCAATTGGCTGATGAGCTGGGGCTATCGCTGTTTTAATGCACTCAGGCCATGTTAAGTGTGCGTCGCTACAGCTGTGAGACTGTGTGTTTTTGTCATAAAGAGATTATTGCAGCGCCATCATAGTGCAACACCTGATTTCGCCCTTGACGTTTAGCTTGATACAGCGCTTGGTCAGCGTGTTGAACCAGCAATTGCCAGTCAGAGACATCTGTTGAGGATGTTGCCACACCAACACTAATGGTCAGTTTCAGCTCTGGCAGTGCACTAAGTTCAGATTGCTCAATGTGTTTACGGATGCGGTTAGCTATATTTAGTGCGGAGCTTAAAGGCGTATCCGGCAGGCAAATTAAAAACTCTTCACCACCGTAACGGAACATAGCATCATACGTGCGTAGCTGTTTTTGGACGACTTCTGCTACGTGGCATAGTGCCAAATCGCCGGCAACATGGCCCAAAGAATCATTTACTTTTTTGAAGTGATCAATATCTATCATAACAATGCTGACATGCTGTTTTGAGCGGCTGGCACGTTGCAGCTCATTTTGCAGCTTTAATGGCAGATTATGACGGTTGAACACGCCTGTCAGTGGGTCGCGTTCCATATTATCACGCATTTCGATGCTACTTTTTTTGTAAACTAAACAGAGGCATGAACCCAAAGTTAAAAACGCATAAGTCGTCAAACCGTAGTAGCCAAGGCTGTGTATCAGCGTTGTTTGTGAAGGGGAAACCAGATCAAATTGAAGCAGAATAAGCAGTGTAAAACGGGTGCCAAGCTGAATAATATTAACCACAAAGGCGAAAATTAATGCCCGATAAACACCACTAAGCTCACTTTTCGTCTGGGCTAATAGTTGCTTTATCGCCAATAAATTCAAGACAATAATTAGTGGGAAATTGACTAATATCCGATTGACGGTGGATACTTGGGCAAAATCAGTGTGATTGAGTGCGTAAGCCAATGCCAGTACGCCGAACAGCCAATGATATTTAACTCTGCGCTTTGTGACTACATAAATGGCACTTAGTATAAAAGCACTAAAGCTTATCGTCGCAAGATTTGCGCCTGCAGGGACCAACCAATATGGTGCCTCAACTCCTGAGCGTATTACTACACCACAAATTGAAGTGACGCATAACGCAAAGCTTGCCGACAGCCAAAATAGTAAATGCCGTTCTGATTGAGCATTCTTGTAAATTAGCGATAGTAAAATAACACCGGCTAAGCCGATGAGTAAATTTACATAGCTTAGAGTCATGACATCCATTCGTAAAATCCCTATTGTAGGCCGGTAGAGAATTTAACATAGCTAAATTAGGTAAGGGTAAAAAATGTACCTAAAAAAGATGATAAATTTCTAACTATGGTGTTTTTGCAAGGTTTTTGCCGGAATAATGACGTGCGCTATTTAAACCCCAAGCTCCGGTGGGGCTCGCCTTGAAAGTTGCACTTGAACTTTCAGGAAGAAAATCCAAACGCTTACTAAAGTGGTGGCTTAAACACGTGCCGGGTGGTTTGCATTTGCTGGTGTAATATCCGCCGCACATATAGATCCTGCTGGCGGTTGCGATAAAAATAGTATTTAGACAGCTTATACATGGTGCTGTTGCTTCAACAGGTCGGCAATCTGACTTAGTGTTAAATCACTTTCTCCGCTTTGTTCACCTGCAGCAACAGCTTGTCTTAGGACTGCCATTTGGTTTTCCTGGTGCTCGAGTAAGTGCAGGGCTGAGCGCATTACTTCGCTGGTAGAGCCATAGCGGCATGACTCAAGCAATTGACTGACCAAAGCATCAAGGTGCGGGTCTATGTTAACGCTGGTGGTTCTGGCCATAACCTCGTCTCTGTGTTAATAGTTAACACAAAATGTCGCATCTGCAGAAATCAGCGCAAAGATGGTTATGTAATCAAGGTGCTGGGTCCGAGGTGGGAGCCAAGGTTTAAGTTAACTGTTTTAATCAGCTATGGAAAAGCATGGGGTCGCGTCTCGCCTTTTTCTACTTTAATCAGCAATCGATAGGGTCAGTGTAATTGATATTCTTAGAGCTGCAGAAGCACGCTACAGTTATGGTTTCCAAGGGAAATCATAGTAATTGCTCATGGTTCTTGCTGCTCGCTTCATCTCTTGCTAGCATCCCTATTCCATAAATCAGGGACGCCTTATGCGCTGGATGCGTTTTACTTTACCGCTATTACTGGTTATCTCCCCGCTGGTCTTTGGTCAGAAGCAATATACCGAGGGCGCGTGTTTGCTGCTGCAGCATCAGATGGTGCAATTTTCCTCTCAGCCGAATAGCCATAACTACCAAAGCGCTAAACGTGAAGTGGATAACCACTGCCAAAACACGATACCGGCGCCGGTAAAAGATCTGGTGCTGACTAATATTCCCGCCAAACCCGTTGCGGTTGGCAGCGTTAAAAATACTGCAACCGCCAAGCCGGTGAGCGCAAATGTTGCGGTTAAAGCTGCAACACCGCCGCCGGTCAAACCGGCACCTGCCGCGCCGCCAAAGCCTGCTGATGTGCTAACCGCTTTATTCGCCCCTGTGTTTGCGTTGCTTGGCAGTATGTTGGCTATGCTGCTGTTGTTTATTTTTGTTATAGGCGTGCTGGCATTTATTGCCGCCCGCTATGGCGCACGGATTAAAGGCGCAATGGGGGAATGGGCGTTACATCGGGTGTTGGTTAAGGAGCTACCGGCCAGCTATCAGCATTATCGTAATTTGGTTATACCGGCAGAAAAAGGTGATTTTACCGAGGTAGATCATCTGGTATTAAGCCCCTTTGGTATCTTCGTTATTGAGGTTAAAAACTACCGTGGCTGGATCTTTGGTAGCGAAAGACAACCACAATGGATAGTGCAACGTTTTCGCAGTAAGCACCAGTTTATGAACCCGCTACACCAAAACTACAAACACACTGAAGAGGTAAAGCAGCTACTTGGATTAAGCGGCCAAGACGGCGATAGCGTGCATTCCATTGTTGCTTTTAGCCTGCGCGCGCAGTTTAAATTTCAAATACCACAAAACGTGATGTATACCGATTTGGTCGGCGATTACATTAACCGCTTTTATCAGCCGTGCTTCAGTGATGACCAGCTGCGCCAGTTTAGCGCCAGGCTAAATATGGCCAAGGCAGGCAAAAAAGTGCTGAGTAAATTGCACCTGGCTCAGGTAAGAAAGCGTGAGGCAGCTTAGCATCAACCGTTAAAAATGGTATCGGACGTAGCACCGCTATTTGCATTTATTTATTGAGCATTTGCCGCGTCATCTGTATCGCTTTGACCGTGTGCAGCAGCTCCATTTTGTTTTGTTCGATAAGTGCTGCGTAAGCCATCGATATGTTCGTTTAGCTTTGCCGGAACAACTTGCCACATGGGATCAAGGATAAAATCGACTCCTTCGCGCCGGGCCAACTTTGCAGCGGGCACAAAATCAGAGTCTCCGGCGATGAGGATAATTTGGTTAACCTGCTGCTTTAAGGTCAGCGTAGTGATATCAATACCAATACGCATATCTACGCCTTTTTGACGGGTACTGATAGTAACCTCTGACTCCAGCAAAGGAGCCGTTGCTAAGTTGCGCTGACCTTTTAAAATGGACTGAGCTACCAATGGTTTTATCACCCATTCCGAAGCCTTCGACAGTTCGCCAAGCCTTAAAGCCAGTTTGCGTTTTTTCAGCAGTCGCTGATGTAGTTCAAGTCGAAATTTAGCTTCGTCAGATTTTGAAAAATCAATTGCAAGGCGAGAAACCGGGTTGTGCATTTTCTTTTCCAACGGGGCGCAGTCATAGAAAAATATTCTATAAAGTGAACGCTCGGCCCGTTCTCCGTCTTTTAAATGCAGCATCGCGCAGCGTACAGCTAAATCGGCGATACGCTGAGCGTTAAAGTAGTTTGCGGGCTCAAAATGGCGGATGCGTTTTATAAAAAAAGCGCCGTCGATCAATATCGCGGTAGACATTTGCTTTAGCTCTAAATAGAAAAACCCCGAGGCTCGGCATGCATCTAGATAGTTGATGCAAGCTTACTGCTCAGGGTTGGATGGCGTAATCGTAGCAATCGGTTTATATAGCGTCAACACAAGATGTGATATTTACAACGCTCGAGGGCAGTTTCAATGATACAAAGCTCAATGTGGAGTCAGTTGCAAAAATAATTGGATCAGATCATCCTGCAATACGCCGTATTTATCGCGCATACTTAAGGCGTAACTGCTCGATGATTTTATCGGCGTTTTCCTTTTTCAGCTGCATACCTTCGTATTGCAGGCTGGTCTAGTAGTTCTGCTGTTTAGGCATAAACTTAACCGGCTTTTCTTTAACGCTGTGAGAATAAGACTTGGTCATATTTCCTCCTGACAGTGGCTAAAGTTTACTCTGATACTGTCGTAACTGCCAGTTTTGCTGCTTTGTCTCAGTTGGCGCAATACCAGTTCAACATAGCTTGTTGTTCTGAATAAAGCTCTCAATATCAAAGTGGTTTACCTCGTCCAGGATCTGGCTTTTAGTGCCGATATGAAAGCCGCGAAAGTGGATGCTGCACTTCAGCTCTGAGCTGTTGTAAACGCCCGGCCCGCCACCGAAAATGTACGTGGTGTTGTCCTGATACGCGTGCTCCGCATCTATGCTGGTTAACCAGCGAGCGGTTATTTCAGTCAGTTGCTCTGGCGCATTCTGGTAGAAAAAGCGCAGTTTATCGGCGGCAATGGCGCCTTCGCTAATCTTGGCTTGTGTTAGTAATACACCATTTGTTGGTATCAGGTAGCGGCGGGCATCGTGTTGGTACGGCAAAGGCTCGCCGCTGGCTTGATCAAAAATAACGTAAAATGCCCCGACATAATTAGCCGGCAGAATATAGTGCTCAGCCTCGCGCTGCTGTTCAGGGTCGCTGCAGGCGGCAATGAAACAACAGAGTAATACCACTGAGAATTTTAACCCTGGCAATTGTGGGCTCAGGCAGCGGGGCATAACCCAATGTCCTTACTGTAGGTGGTAAATTTTGCGCGACTGCCATAGTGCTCTATCGGGCACTGTTGATAGCCGTGTTGTTTTAATTGCCATAGCAGGTATTGGTTGGCGAAAAAACCACTAAGGGGTAAACCCAAAGTCAGCGCGATAAATACCCAGCTTTGCATCTTACGTGCTTTTACGGCAGCAGCTTTGTTGGTGTAACGTCGTGCAGCAATGCTCATCAGGTGCAACAGTGGCAATAGTAGTGGCAGCAACAAAAATGCGCTGCCGCTTTGAATGTCTACCGCTTCGGCTTGTTGCATCGCAACATAATGCTGTTGAAGCAGCCATAGATAAAACAGCGCAAAAGCTACTGCCAGGGTATGCATTAACAGCAACAGACATGTTTTAAGCAATATAGCCATCTGATTGCACTTTCCTGGTTTTGCTCATGCCAACTAACTTAGTTAAACCGTACTTGCTGCAAATGCGGATTGGCTACCGTGACTTCCAGCAGTGCAATATCATCCAGCACTACCTGCTGCTCAGTATCATTTTGCGTAATGACCAAACACTCTTGTCGCTGGTCGTTATAGCGCGTGGTTAGCGCTGTGCCGCTAAGCACGGCGCCTGAGCTTAGTGTTAGCTTAAGCGGATAACGATACAGGCAGACAATTTCAATATAGTCATGTAAGTCGCATTTCAGCATGAGAGCCTCCTAAGCGAATACGGTAACGGTTTGCCGGCTGATGGCGGCCAGTTTGCCATCCGGTTGCCATAATTTGGCGGCGATATGATGATAGCCGTCGGCGCCGTAGTCTATTTCAGCCAGGTAGCGCCACCAATCAGTGGTATTGAAGGGTAAATCATGGGCGATAAACTCCAACGTCCAGGTCAGTGAGCTGGCTGGTGCCGGTTGATTAAGCAACGTCAGGCTAACCGGCGGCCAGGCGTCAACCAGTGCCAGCAGCTCC
Organism: Rheinheimera muenzenbergensis; assembly: GCF_036984005.1. Taxonomy (NCBI): domain Bacteria; kingdom Pseudomonadati; phylum Pseudomonadota; class Gammaproteobacteria; order Chromatiales; family Chromatiaceae; genus Rheinheimera; species Rheinheimera muenzenbergensis. The sequence continues at coordinate 18,514 of NZ_JALAAR010000019.1, read as the reverse complement.
AGTATGCCGGCCTGGCTGCTTTCGTTACCGGACATGCGGATATCACCGCCCAGCTGGCGCAGTGGGCTGGCGCTAAACGGCAGTTGACCGTGGGCAATGCGGTAATCAAAGTGGTTGGTAAATTCCGGTGCCGGGCCCTGTTTGGGCAGCGTCAGTGCGCTGTCGGTTGGCCATAGTGGCGCGGTGTCGGCACTAAGTTGATGGGCCGACGGGCGGGCCGCTCCAAAGCTGGCTAGTAACACCAGGGCGATTTGGCCGTCTTGCTCAATATTAACCTGCGCCTGTATTACCGATTTGCCCTGGCGCAATATGCGGCGTTGCACCGTGGCCTGGCCGGCGTTTAACGGTGCAACAAACGACACCGACACCGAACGCAGCGGCATATGTTGCGGTATAACCGGTAGCAAATGCGCCATGGCTAAGGCTGCGGCCATACCGCCAAAAACAGCGCGGCCCTGGCCCCAGGCTGATGGCACAGCAATTGGCATGCTGTCGGGTTTATCTGCACCGAATTGCTGCATTACCTGAGAAAAGTGCATAGCAAAAACTCCTGATCATTTGTTTGGCCGCATTATATCAGCTTGTGTGTGTTTGGCTGGCAATAGGTTAACTTAGCGCTAACTGCACGGCTATAAGTTGGTTAAATTAGTGGGTGTTTATTGCCTGTGTTGCTGCTAGCATAAGGGCTTGGGAGATTAGAGATAAATTATGCAACGGACCTTTTATTTTTTATTGCTCTTAGTTTTGTGGTTACCGCCAGCTAAGGGGCAACAGCAGTATACGGAAGGTGCGTGTATTTTATTACAGCAGCAAGTCGACCGCTTTAGCAACCAAAAGCAAAGTAGCAATTATCGCAATGCAAAAAGCGAATATAATCGATTTTGCGCTAAACCCGTGTCTGCGCTGCAGCTGCAGGCAGCTAAAGCCAGTGTTAGGGCGCCAGTCGCTGATACTGCGCCGGTAAGTACTTCTGCACCGGCTAACGTGACCGCGCCAACTGAAACGGTAGCGCAAACTGATGCTGAATTGAGCAATACTGTGCTGCCAGCTAAGCCCAAGGCTGAACTTAGCGCAGTTAGCCCGCAACCCTTGGCTGAACCTGAGTCTACCAGGCAGTTAGATCTTGCCGCAGAGCAAAATCACGCTGTGTCGGCAGTTAACAGCATTGACGTAAAGCAGGCAAACACGCCGGTTGATAGTACAGTTGCACCTGTAGTGGCAGCACCGGCTGATCATCTCAGCATGCCTAATACAACAAGGCCTGATGAAATCTGGATGTCTATCCTTAGCAGTATTCCGTTGGTTGCGGCGCTCTTGTTCGCATTGTTATTGTTAGTGTTTTTGCTTACTTCCTGGTTTGGCCTTAATTTACCCGGTTTTAAAGGCATATTTGCCGAGTACAAATTAAACCGGCTATTACGCTGGCGTTTGCCGAGAAGCTATCTGCATTTTCGCAAACTGAAGCTACTGACCGAAAAAAACGAGCTGATTGTCGTCGATCATCTGGTATTAAGCCCGTTTGGTGTTTTTGTTATAGCGGTACGTGGTGAGCGCGGGCGTATTTATGGCAGTGAAACCGAGGCAAACTGGCGACGGGAATATTTAGGCAGAAACAAATTATTGATGAACCCACTGCATCAGAATTTCAAAAATACCGAAGCGGTAAAACAATTACTACGGATACTCGCTTATGACGCCAGTGAGCAGCTGCACTCTGTGGTTGCTTTTAGCCGGGTGGCGCAAATAGAAAGCGCGATGCCTGCTAACATTACCTACGTTGATCAGGTATCAGGGTACATTAACCAATTTACCCAGCCTTGCCTGACGGATGAGCAATTTAACCGTTATGCCGCACTGCTAACACAAGCCAGCACAGAGCATTAACGGTTGCTGAAGTGACTTAACTTATCATGATGTTGCGCCGTTAAAATTCTGCCTGCGTCTTTTTGGCCGGTAACGCTGCCACAACAGCAATATGCCGGTCAGGGTAAAGAGTAACGACGCACCTGCTGTTGTAATCAACAATGGGTTGTTAAAGTTACTGCGCTCGTCGTAATCCATAATGTGCAGCATCCAGAAAAAATCGAACCAGCGCCAGCCGTCGGTGCGTACCCTAAGCACGGCCCCGGTGGCCGGATCCAGGTAAAACACGGTGTTGTCGCTGTCGGCAAACTGTAGTTGCCATAGCGGGGTGGGTAACTGGCGAACTTCGGCCGGTGCCTGCTGCAGTAATACCGCCTGGCCCCGGCTACCGTTACCCTGATATTGCGCCAGGGCCAGCTCAGCAATCTGCGACGCTGATAACGCCGTCAATGGCTTGCCGTCAACGGCGCTGTAGCGAAAGCGCTGGCCGGCGTCATCTACCAGATACACCGGCAGCACGCTAAGCCCGTTTGTCTGCATCCTTAATTGCTGGCTAAGGCTAAAGCTGGCGTTCAGGCTATGATTCGCCAGTACCAAGGCCGGGCTGATCAGCGCCTGCTGCCACTGCGCAGAGGGCGTAGTGCGTAAATGCTCACCTCTTACTTGTTCTATCGGTAATATGGCCATCACCAGACCGCTTAAAAACCACAGCAGGATTTGTACAAACAGGATTAAACCCAACCAGTTATGCAGATGACGACACCATTTCAACATAGGATGTTAGCCGTAGCAGGAAATGCGGTTATCTGAACAGAATTTAGCGGATATTGCAAAGCGGCAAAATGCCGCAGTGCCGATCTGGGTCTGCTGTTATCTTAATACTGCCGGCTACGGCGGTTATCACGCACCAGCCACCACAGCAAATAGCCGAAAATAATCAGCGGCAGTAAAGTCACCGCTAATGAAATGCCTACGCCGATAATAGCGCCGAAAATACCAATAATAATGGCAAAAATGGTCGCGGCCATTGCCAGTAAAGAAGGTAAACAGTAAATACCAACGGCAACCAATAAGATAATGACGATAGTTCTGTGCATATATTGATCCTTTTGTCGTAAAGCAGAAGTCTGTCTTTATAAGTTAATCAAACACTATGCCAATATTTAAATTAATAAAAATCAATAACTTAAATTGGTTGCGTGTAAGCTGCTATATCGGCCAGGCTGCGTTTTGGTTTTTTTAACCATTAGTTAGTCATAACGGCCAACAAACAGTAGATTAAAGCTTGTATCGCATCGTGTTCTGTATCAGGCCGTCAGCTAGACAGCAGGCTAACTGCCGACAAAGAGGCTATAGTTTAGGCGTGTCCTTACAGGAGTTGGCGGCTATGGACAGCAAGACTATTTACCGGCAGCGCAGACGGCGCTGGCTTATCTGGCACAGTTATTTTTTACTTGCTGGATTGTTGTTAATGTTGTTTCAGTTACATGCTCAGGCGCTGCGTGTGGCTATTTCGACAGAGGACTACCCACCGTTTTATTATCAACAGGCGGATAAGCTCAGTGGCTTCTCGGTTGAAGTGATGCAGGCAGTAGCGCTGCAGCTTGGGCTAACACTGCGTTGGCAGCGTTTGCCCTGGAACAGAGTGGTGCAGCATGTTGCCAGTGGCAAGGCCGATGTGATTACTGTGCTATATAAAACCGAAAACCGAACTTCACAATTTTACTACAGTGCACAGAGTTATTTGCGTGATCCTATAGTGCTGCTGTGTGCCCAGCCTTGTCCGCTGCAATTTGATGGCAATTTGGCCAGCCTGGCACAGCAGCCGGTGGCGGCTGTGCGGGGGTTTTCTTATGGTGATTTGTTAGACGCTGCAGAATTTAGCAAGGTGGCATTGGTCGAGTCAGACCCGATGCTGTTTAAAATGCTGTCAAACCGGCGCGTGCAACTGGGGATAGCGTCATTACTTACCGCCCGCCATTCTGCCGAATTGCAACAAGCGGCAGATAAGGTAAAGGTGTTGCAGCCACCGCTGGATTTTGTCGATATCTATTTTGCTTTTAGCAGACAAAGCGCGATCACACCGGAATTTGTCGCTAAGTTTGACCAAGCGCTGCAGCGCTACAAAAGCTCTGCTGCTTACACTGCTTTGTTACAGCGTTATCAATTGCACTGAAATACTGCAGCTTCGCTAAGCCGGCCTGACAGTCTTACCTGGTGGCGGTTAATCAACACTGCGCTGGCGGTTAATTAATTTGCTATCACCTGCCAATATTTGCCGCTAGGCTATTAATCATCTGGTTAATTAAGGCAGTTTTTATGGCAAATGCATCCGGACGCCCATTGTCCGCTGACGATACCCAAAGCCGTGAGCGCTTACTGAACGCAGCGCGCGGGCAATTTAGTAAACGCGGCTATGCTGCGACAACTACCCGTGATATTGCCAGGCTGGCCGGTACCAACCCGGCCCTGATCCGTTATTACTTTAATAACAAAGCCGGTTTGTTTCAGGCGGTGTTGCACGAAACTATCCAACCAATGCTGAGCCTGATGCGCTCCGCGCCGCTGCAAAGTGAAAAGCCCGATATGCTGGCGTTGGTACAGCAGTATCATCGCATGATGGCACCGCATCCTGAGTTGCCGCGCATGATATTTCGCGCGTTACACAACCCGGCATCAGCCGAGTATCAGATAGTGAGTGACACCTTCAATGGTGTGATCCGCACAGCGGTTGAACACCTGCTGGCACAACTGGCCAAAAGTGCCGGGCAGGCCAGCGAAACTAAGCGCCAGGCGCTGGTGATCAGTGCTCTGGCATTGGCGGTGTTTCCGTTTTTAATGCCGGATGTAGTACGGCAGATTTTACAGTTCAGTGCAACGCCAGACGAGTTGGCGGCGATAGCCAGCTGCGCAGCGCCACTGTTTGCCACCAAGGTAACCGATACAGCCGGAGGTCAGCGTGGGTAAGTTCATTCTGCTGGCAGTTGCCTGCTGCCTGAGTGCTTGCCAGGGGCAGGAACCCAAAGCTGCCTTTGGCACGGTAGAGCGCGAGGTGCTGCTGGTCAGCACCGCTGTTGATGGCCTGATCACAGAGGTTACTGTGAAAAAAGGTGACCAGGTAAGCGCAGGGCAGCTGTTGCTGCAGCAGGAAACCACAGAGCAGCAGCTGCTACTGACGCAAGTGCAGGCTGAACTTGCCGCTGCGCAAGCGAAACTGGAACTGATGCAACTGGGCAGCCGCACCGAGCAGCGTGAACTGGCTAAAGCTAACCTGGCACGGGCAGAGGCAAAACTGCTTGATGCGCAGCTGACCCAGCAACGTCAGGCAGGGTTATTAACGCAGCAGTTAAATTCACAGGCGGCTGTGCAGCAGGCTGATGCCGCACTAGCAATAGCGCTGGCGGAACAGCGGGCAGCACAGCAGCAGCTGGCTGAAACATTGGCCGGTAACCGGCAGCAGGATATAGCGCAGGCTTCGTGGCAGGTTGCGCAGCTACAAGCCAGAGTAGAACAGTTACAGTGGCAGCTGCAACAAAGCAGTACCTATGCTGGCCGTGACGGTATTATTGATGATGTGCTGCGTTACCGGGGCGAGCGGGTGCAGCCGGGCACTACTTTGATGACACTGGCGGTGTCTGATACGGCCTATGCCAGGGTGTATTTACCTGCCAGCGCGATTGCACACTGGCAGGTTGGGCAGCAGCTGAGTGTCTGGTTACAGGGCCGTGAAACAGCCGTTAATGGTACTGTACGTTATATCAGTACCGAAGCCGCGTTTACACCTCATTTTGCCCTGCATCAGCACGAGCGCAGCCGGCTGGTGTATCTGACCGAAATCAGCCTGGCAGACAATAAAGACCTAATCAGCGGCACGCCGGTACGGATTGAACTGCCATGACTGATATCGTTATTGAAACCCGCGGTCTGACTAAATACTTTGGTGATTACTGCGCGGTAAACAACCTGGACCTGAGTATTCGCCGTGGGGCTATTTATGGCTTTCTCGGGCCGAACGGCTGCGGTAAGTCGACCACTATGCGCTTATTAACCGGGTTATTAACGCCGTGCGCCGGTGAAGTGCGGGTACTTGGCAACGAACTGCCACAGCAAGCTGAAGCGCTGCGGCGCAAAATTGGCTATATGACACAGAAATTTTCGTTATATGACAGCCTGAGTGTAGCGGAGAACCTGCAGTTTGTAGCAAAAATTTATGGCCTGGCAAGACGGCAAAGTCAGCAGCGGATAGCGCAGTTACTGGCGTTGTATCATCTTGAAGACAAGCAACAGGTGCGCGCCGGTGCGTTAAGTGGCGGCCAGAAACAACGCCTGGCGCTGGCCGCTGCTACCTTGCACCAGCCGCCGTTGTTATTGCTGGATGAACCAACGTCGGCCGTTGATCCGGAGAACCGGCGCGAATTCTGGGAACGGTTATTTGATCTCAGCGATGCGGGGACCACAATTTTGGTATCAACGCATTATATGGATGAAGCCGAGCGCTGCCATGGCCTGGCCATTCTTGAGCTTGGGCAAAAACGTGCCGACGCCAGCCCGCAGCAACTAACCCGACAGCTTAAAGCCAGAGTGTTTTTACTGCAGGGCGACAACCTGCGCCAGGTGGGCAAACAGTTGGCACCCTTGCCTGAGGTGATTTCCAGCGCTCAGATTGGTAATACCTTGCGGGTGCTGTTGGCCCCCGGGCTGGCTGAACCACAGCAGTGGTTGCAGCAGCAATTGCCGGGGACTGCGCTGCAGCGGGTAGAGCCGAATCTCGAAGATGTGTTTGTTGCGACAACCGGAGTGGGTTATGCCAAGTCTGCGCAGAATTAATGCGATTATGTTTAAAGAGTTGCGTCAGCTGGCCCGCGACAAAATCACTTTTGCCATGATAGTAATGATACCGCTTATTCAGCTGGTGCTGTTTGGCTATGCCATTAATACCGATGTGCGCCAGGTGCCCTCAGCTGTGGTGGATTTGGCGGGCACAGCACAGAGCCGGCAGCTGATATATGATTTGGAAGCATCACAGGTAGTACAGTTTAGCCACCGCTTTGACAGTGTCGGGCAAGCCGAGCAGGCCATGATCAGTGGCGTTGTGGCCGCCGTGCTGGTAGTGCCGGCTGATTTTCAGCGCCGGCTGGCACTGCGTCAACAAGGTACGCTTAAACAGCCGGTTGCGCAGTGGATAACCGATGGCAGCGATCCGTTGCTAAGCGGCGCGGTCAGTGCGCTTAGTCAGTTACCGCTGACAATGCAGGGGCTCAAAAGTGATAACAGCCCGGACGCAGTTATGCAGGTCGTGCGTTATTTTAACCCGGAGCAGCGTACCGCAGTGAATATAGTGCCGGGGTTAATCGCTGTGATCCTGACGATGACTATGGTGTTGTTTACTTCTGCGGCCGTGGTAAGGGAGCGCGAGCAGGGTAATATGGAATTTCTGATCACTACGCCGATGCAACCGTTGGAACTGATGCTGGGCAAAATCGTACCTTATATTGCTGTGGGTTGTATTCAAACCGGCATCATACTCGGCCTTGGCCATGTGCTATTTGCGGTACCGTTGCCTGCGCACTGGCTGTCACTTCTGGTGGTGACCTTGCTGTTTATTCTGGCCAGCCTGACATTGGGGCTGATTATTTCAACCCGTGCCACCACGCAATTGCAGGCGATGCAGATGACAGTATTTATCTTACTGCCGTCTATATTACTGTCGGGCTTTATGTTTCCTTATGCGGCTATGCCAACGGCGGCGCAGTGGCTGGCTGAAGTGCTGCCCGCGACACACTTTGTGCGACTGATCCGCGCAGTAGTGCTGCGAGATGCCCAGTGGTGGACGCTCAGTTATGATGTAGCTTATCTGGCCGCTTTTACGCTGGTTGGTTTAATTATCGCTACGCTGCGCTTTAAAAAGCGGCTGGATTAATAGCGCTCAGAACCCTGCTGGTAGCAAATACGCCTGTTGTTGATGATTTCGCAGCGTTTTTGTGGCTCTGACCTGGCCGGAGTCAGCGTATCTACCAGTTTTTTTACAATCTTAATGTCCGTTTCTAACCCCATAGCGCCAAACTCAGTGTATGGCTCATGCTCTGCTGCTGTCGACATTAGCGGGCGATCGTTGTCCAACTTCTCGTTAACTCTGTTATCTGCGATCATGCCAATGACGGTACAACCACTCAGTTGCATACCGCCTAACAGTAGAAAACACCTAGTAAGCTTTTTCATTCGGAACCTTAACGCAGTTTTAAACGCCACTAATTACGCACAGTCAATTGTACCTCGTTTGGCCTAAAGCTAAACATTAAGTTTCACTGTGGTAAATAAAAAGGTGAATGCCAGGCAGCCGGCGCTGCCTGGTTGGGCTGGCGTTATGCCAGTGAGTATGGCAAGCCATCTTTGCAGGTAAATTGCTTATTGCCTTTGTGGGTGCAGCTAACCTGGCGGCCGCTAATCATGCTAAACCAAATGCTGTCAGGCGCTGAGGTTTGCAGCTGAATATCGTCGATGCTGGCTTTGTCCTGGCAGCCGTTAATACCACTGCGGTTTAAAATCAGCTCGACATGGCGGCCATTGTTATTTAGCACAATAGAGCAGGGTGCTTCGCGGTGGCCACTTAAGGCAACAAACTGTGCCGGGTTTTGTAAGCCGCTGGTACTGCCATCGGCAAAAAACGCCAGCAATTGCTGGTAGTACACCACATAACTGCATACTTCTTTGTGCGAACCTTGCTGTAGCGGAAAGGTTTTGTCTAAAAAGCCTTTAGAGTAATCCATTACCTGCTTAACATGACGCTGGTTCAGCTCGTTAATCACGCTAAGCTCGGTCGCCATCCAGGCAGTGTGGCTCTGTGATGGTGTGCTGTGTTGTTGGGCCAGTGTTGTCATGATGTCATCCTCGTCTCTTGTGATCTCTTGTTGCCGGTAATTGTGTATAGCTTTGGTCCGCAATTCCTACTGTGCTCGCCACAGCAACTCGGTGCCGCTTACGCTTTCGCTCAGACACTCTGTGGCTGCGCTATCAGGATTCCGGACCGTCGTCTCTGCCGCGTCTGTCAGAACACAGACCAGTTGCTATCGGTTAAAAACTAGTCTAGGCTAAAAATCAGCATAATTTCACAATAAAAATTTTACAGTGTGAATTTTACAAAATGAAACTAAACAAAAGCCTGCTGCGTAAATCACATTTCCTTGGCACCAAGATAAGAAACTTGCGTAAACGCAATAACTTAACCATGGAAGACTTGTCTACCCGCTGTATTAGGGTTAACCCGGAATATGCGCCGTCGGTGTCGTATCTATCGATGATCGAGCGTGGCAAACGTACGCCAGGCATAGAAATGCTGGAAGTGATTGCCGAGGTTTTTCAAAAAGATATTGACTGGTTTTTGGATGGTGAAGATGCCGGTGAAGATTTAACACCACAAAAGGGCAGCAAGGGCGGCATTAATGGCATGGCGCTGGAGCCGGGCTTTTTGTTTTCCAATGATATATTGCAAATTGCCATACCGGAGATGCTGTCGCAAACCGGTACCAGTGGTAAGCAGTTTGCCCAGTTACTGATCCGTGCGCATCAGGAACATCAGCAAAACCACTTTCCGGAACTGGAGCGGGCAGCCGAAGACGTAGGTCAAAAACAGATGCCGCTGGGTGTTGACGACTTGCTGGCGATTGTAAAGCGGTTTGGACTGCAGATCAGTTGGTTTACTGAAGCGCCAAAAGAGCTGCTGGATGAGCTCGGTGTGTTGTCAAAAAATGTGTCGACCTCATTTTTTACCCCGCCCAATACTTTGCATTTAAACAGCTTATTACAACAGTTTCCCACGCGGTTAAAGTATGAGCTGGCCGTGCATATTGGCCATGCTGTGCTGCACAATAAAGATGGCGTTAAAAGCAGCATGACGGTAGGTGGGGCGCACGATGACGAGTTGTCGAGTTCGACAGCGGTGCAACCGCAAGACATTTTGCATGCCTGGCGTGACTTTGAATCAAGCTTTTTTGCCGGTGCATTACTGTGTCCCAAGCTACCGTTTCGGCAGTTACTGGACAGAAATGGCTATGAGATCAGCACGCATAATCAAGCCGGGGTATCAGCATCGGTAGCCATGCGCCGCATGACAGCCGTGTCGCCTTATACGCACTGGCATTATTTTGATGCCTATACGCCGGGAAAATTAAAAGCGGTGTATCGCGGCAATGGCATACCGCTGCCCTGGGGCAATATGCGTCAGGTTGAAGATCCGTGCCAGCACTGGGCGGTGTTTCGGATGTTTGATGTCGATGGCGTAGCCAGCAGCGCGCAATTGTCTTTGCTGGATGTAAACGGCACGCCGCGTATCTATTGTTGTGAATCAACAAAAGTGGCCGATTTGGCCGGCAATGCCCATGTACTGTGTGCTGGTATCGATTTAAACCCTGCACTGCTGGCGCAGGGAGTTGATGCTGACAGTATGGCGCAGGAGCTAAAGCAGTTATGTGTCGGCAGCAGCGGTGGTGCTAAGGTGCCGAAAACGATACAAACGGCGCTTACAAGCGTGGCGAATATCCTGAATATTAATTGGGTGGCGCGCAGCTTACAAAAGCCGGCGCAGCTGATTTGCGCCCGCGGTAACAGCTGCCCGCGCAAACCCAGCTGTTATCAGTGTAACTTGTAGAGTTTTGATAAATTACAGGGGCTTCAAACCGGTTTACCCACACCAACACGCCGTAAATACATCCCTGTAGGCTCGATTATAAACTTCATCCATGAAGTTTATCCGGTGGACCAGCTTCGCTGTTCAAATTCGCTCCCGGCGAATTTGTCGGCCATCCTGGCCTGCAACGGTTGGCTTAGGGTAATCCGGTTCTCGCTGGATGCAGGTTCAGCGCGCATTCTCGCCCAGCAACTGCAGGTTCTCGTCCAGCAATGCTGTCAGCAGTGCTTTGCCGCTGCTATCCACCTTAAACCGGCCATAGCGCGCTGGTTCGTACAACTTAGCGCTGCCCTCGGTAAAGAAAAATGCATTTGGGCCAACGCTATAAATGCCATCGCGCTGGCGCAATAACAGGCCAATTTTGTCTTGTTGTTGTGGCAGCTGATGACTCAGGCTATGAAAACGGGCAACACCTTGCTCGGTGAGCGTAAGCCAGACATAGCGATGCCGGGCGACATCGTCTGGCAGCGCACGATCAATGGTAAAAGCCAATGCCATATAGTCGCCCTGCATAATAGAGCGCGGATCAACCGGCGCCAGTTCAATCAGTACGGTTTGCCCTGTGGCCAGGGTGTGTTCAAAACGCCAGATTGCCAGCGCGCTGGCAGCCAGTATTAATAGTACGGCGACGCCGATGGCCAGTTGAGTCAGTCGTGGGCTCATAGCAACCTCCGCTGATAACGTTGCAGTAATAGCCAGGCGGCCAACACCAGTAAGCCGGACAGCGCCAACAGGCCAGATTTATACAGCAGGTTTAATTCTAAACTGTAATAAAACTGGCTGATAGCACACAGCATGCTTAGCAGACAAAGCGCATACCAACGATAATTGCAGCCGTAAAAACAAGCCAGCATAAGCGCCGTACTGACTAACATACCGGATGCCGGGTACAGCAAGAAGCACAGCAGGCTGGTAATACTAAGCAGGGCCAGCCTGCTGGGTACTGTCGCCTGGCGGCTTAGCCAGAACACCGTACTAATTAATATTATGCTGCCAAGCGCACTGTGCAGGCTGCGGGCAGTTGCTAATTTGTCATCCAGCCAGTTGCTGCTGTCAATCAGTAGCAGACACTGACCAAATAACGTCAGGCCCAGTGCAGTAAGTGTGCTGACTTCCAGCAGGCTTTTAATACGGCGGGCGTGTGTTAGCCCTGCCCAACGTGGCCGGTTGCACCATAAGTACACCGCTGCTGCAGCCAGTGCTGAACTGACAACGGCAATGGCTGGCGCAGAGTGAATTAGCGACAATAAGCAGCTATAGGCGATGAGCAGGCTGACGCGTTGATGCAGCTGGTTTAACGGACTACATAACAGCAGGAAACTGCTCAGTGCACAGGCGTAACGTGCTAGTTCGTCATGCCGGTCAAACAGGTGATACACGGCATACACCAGCAAGCCCTGGCCGGCCAGCGCTATCGCCACCGACATTTGCTGCATAAATTCCTGCGGTTTAGTGGCCAGCCAGATAGCTGCGATAAGCAAGATGGCGGCAGCAATCAGCCGCCCGGCATTGTTGTCGGCTAAAGCCAGCAGTGGGCCGATAAAAGAGCTGATAATGAGTATCGAAGCTATCCAGGCGGCAAAAGCCAATAACAGTTGCAGCCACCAGGGACTGCTGGCCTGCGTTAGCTGTTGGGCGGTGTCGGCTGTAATAATGTCAGCCTGCTGCAACTGGCTGATTAACGCCTTGTTATTGGTCATGCTGCGCCTCCTGCAACAACTTTTTCAGCCATACAGCGGCAGCCGCGCTGCTGCCAATAACATACAGGGCCAGTAAGTTAACCAGCATAAAGCCATCAGCACCGTCCATAAGCCGGCTTAGCATTGCGGTGCTGACAGCGATGGCGCTAAACAGCACTAAAGCAAAGATCAGCAGATCAGGCTGCAGGCGGAAATACCACAGCGCCAAAACACCGGCGGTTAGCAGATAACTTAGTAAATTTAACTGGTAATTGCTTTCCCACACTCCCAGGATGCCGGCAAAAGTTAGCGGCGCAAGCAGTGTCAGCGCAGCCAGCCACAGTAGCGGCTTGTGCTGTGTTACCCCCAGACGGCGCAGCGCAAACTCGGCAAAAAGCAACCACAGCAGGTTGGCTAAACTAGCGAACAACAGTAGCTGGGCATGATTAAGCGACCAAAATCCGGCGTTGCTGTCCAGATAACGCCACAGCGCAAGCTGCAGTAGCACAAACCACAGCAGATAACTGGCGCGGCTTTTACTCAGCAATACCAGCGGGCTAATAAGCGCCGCCCAGCCGGCGAATAACTGCCAGATATCGGCACCGGTCTGGTAAGTCTGGCCAATTAACGCCAGTAAGGCGCCGGTTAATATGGCGCAAGTGAATAAAGCCGCACGCCTTTGCAAACTATCGCTTGCACTCACGACAGCAATACCGCCACTTAACAGTACTGCGGTACCGGCCAGAGCCATTTTCGCCAGGTAATGCAGCAGCGGCCAGTTATAGGCAAAAAAGAAAATAACAGCACTGCATAGCAACATGACTGCTGCTAACAGCAACAGCCGGTTAGCTTGAGCTAACCAGTCGGTTGTCACAGCTTGCAGCTTAACTTGCTCTGCTGCCTGCTGTAATTGCTGCGATGTAAGTTGCTGTTGCTCTGCCCAGTGTAGCAACTGATTTGCATGGCGCAGGTTATCCATAAGCGTCTGTGTATTGCGATTAAGTAACTAGCATCATAGCGTTTTTATAACTTGTTACAACTTCGTGTTGTTGCTGGTTTGGCATCAAAGCGACAACAGAGTAGTATGGTAAGGCGTAACATATGTAACCCAAACAGGATAACAATAATGAAAAAGCTTACCTTAGCCGCCGCCTCGGTCGCGCTGGCACTTGGCCTTACGGCGTGTAACAAACAGGACACCACAGCAACGCCAACTCCGGCAGTGGCAGCAGTAAAAGCGCCGCTGGTATCGGGTGTTGATAGCCAGTACTTTGACCCGGCAGTCAAATTTTCAGAAGATTTCTTTATGGCCATCAACGGTAAGTGGCTGGCCGAAACGGAGATCCCGTCTGACAAAGCTTCGTACGGCTCTTTCCACGTACTGGCGGATAATTCGCAAAAAGCAGTAAAGGCGATTATTGATGAAGTATCAGCCCGCACTGACTTAAAAGCTGGCTCTGACGAGCAAAAACTGGGTAGCTTTTACAACAGCTTTATGGACGAAGCCACGATTGAAAAGCTGGGGTTAACCCCGCTGACACCGCAATTAGATGCTATTAAAGCTGTAACGGACAAAGCACAATTGCCGGCGTTATTTGCCCGCTTGCAGCGCGATGGTGTGGGCATTCCATTTGGCTGGTTTGTAAACAACGATGCGAAAAACTCGACCGAATATGCGGTGTATTTAGGTCAGGGCGGTTTAGGCCTGCCAGACCGCGATTACTATTTTAAAGACGATGAAGCGTCACAGAAAATTCTGACGGCGTATCAGCAATACTTAAAAGATATGTTCAGCCTGGCAGGTTATGCCGATGCTGAAGCGGCGGCACAGCGCGTATTCGCGTTGGAGAAAGCCCTGGCCGAGCATCACTGGACACGTTTAGAAAGCCGCAATGCCGATAAAACTTACAATAAAATGTCAGCGGCAGATTTAAATGCCAGCATGGGTTCCTTTGACTGGGCAGGCTTTGCCGCCGGGGTAAAACTGGCCGGTGTCAGCGACATTATTGTGCGTCAGCCAAGTTATTTCGAAGGTTTTGCTAAGGTATTGCAAGCTACTGATCTGCAAAGCTGGCAGGATTACCTGAGCATGAAGACCATTCATGGTTATGCCGACAAGCTAAGCAGCAATTTTGCTGAGCGCCGTTTTGCGTTCTACGGTACAACCCTTAGCGGTATTCAGGAGCAGCAACCACGTTGGAAACGCGCAGTAGATGCATCAGATGAGGTATTGGGTGAGCTTACGGGCAAACTGTATGTCGAGCGTCACTTTAAGCCAGAAGCTAAAGCGCGGATGGAGCAGCTAGTCGCCAATTTGATCAAGGCTTATGAGTTGTCCATTAATGAATTAGAGTGGATGACCGCTGAAACTAAGGTTGCCGCGCAGGACAAACTAAGCAAGTTTACGCCGAAAATCGGTTATCCGGACAAATGGAAAGACTACAGCAAGCTGGAAATTAAAGCCGATGATTTAGTGGGTAACTTCGTCCGTGCCAGCCATTGGGGTTACGACGAAATGGTCGCCAAGCTGGGTAAGCCAATCGACAAGAGCGAATGGTTTATGACGCCGCAAACGGTTAACGCTTACTACAACCCGGTGAATAACGAGATCGTATTCCCGGCTGCTATTTTGCAACCGCCGTTCTTTAACATGGATGCGGATGACGCGGTAAACTACGGTGGTATCGGTGGTGTTATCGGCCACGAAATCGGCCACGGTTTTGACGATCAGGGCGCGAAATATGACGGTAACGGCAATCTGCGTAACTGGTGGACAGAGCAGGACAAAGGTCAGTTCCAGGCCCGTGGCGCCAAGTTAATTGGCCAATACAACAAGTTCGAGCCACTGCCAGGCGTTAACGTAAATGGTGCGGTAGCACTGGGCGAAAACATTGGTGACTTAGGCGGTATGACGGTGGCACTAAAAGCCTATCAGTTGTCGCTGGACGGCAAAGAAGCACCGGTACTGGATGGCTTCACGGGTGAGCAACGTTTCTTTATCAGCTGGGCGCAGGTATGGCGTACTAAGTTCCGTGAAGAGGCGCTGCGTCGTCAGTTAAGTACTGGCCCGCATTCTCCGGCGCATTACCGCGTTATTGGTGTATTGCCGAATATCCCGCAGTTTTACACGGCCTTTGATATTAAAGAAGGCGATGCGATGTATTTACCGCCGGAGCAGCGCGTTAAGATCTGGTAATCTCTGGATAATAAAAATCTGCTACACTGCACAGGCTGAGTAGGTGACTACTCAGCCTGTTGTTTTTACAGCTTAGCCCGCCGGTTGCAATTCCCGCCCTGGCTCGTCACAGCAACTCGCCCTAATGCCTACGGCAGGGCTCAGACACTCTGTGACGCCCAGTTCGGGATTCCAACCTCTGTTGGGTTGGCGAGGTCTGACCACTATAACAAAGAATATATAACTCCGGGTTTTGTATTCACGAAATTTATAACCACTATAACCTGGGTGGTTAACAGCCGGATGTCAATCTGGCCCGAATTTTCATATAATTACGCCCATTCATTCTGTTGAATGACGCTGCAGTGGCAAGACTGCAGCCAACGACCAAGAGGATCATACTGTGCTACAACAATATCGCGAACATGTGGCCGAGCGCGCTGCGCAAGGTATCCCACCAAAACCACTCAATGCTGAGCAGGTAGCCGCTTTAGTTGAACTGTTAAAAAACCCGCCAAAAGGCGAAGAAGACACCTTAGTTGACTTGCTGGTAAACCGTGTACCACCAGGTGTAGACGAAGCGGCCTATGTCAAAGCCGGCTTTTTAGCCGCGCTGGCCAAAGGTGAAGCCAGCTGCAGTTTAATCAGCGCTGAGCGTGCTACAGAATTGTTAGGCACTATGATGGGCGGTTACAACATTGAGCCGCTGATCAGCCTGTTAGACGATGCTAAGCTGGCGCCTATTGCAGCTAAAGCGCTGTCACACACCTTATTAATTTTCGATGCCTTCCATGATGTTACCGAAAAAGCCGATGCCGGTAATGCTCATGCTAAACAAGTACTGCAAAGCTGGGCGGATGCCGAGTGGTTTGAAGCCAAGCCAGCTTTAGCAGAAAAAATTACCGTTACCGTGTTTAAAGTGTCGGGCGAAACCAACACTGATGACTTATCACCGGCACCAGATGCCTGGTCACGCCCGGACATTCCACTGCACGCCTTAGCGATGCTGAAAAATGCCCGTGAAGGCATTAACCCGGATCAGCCGGGTACTGTGGGCCCGATCAAGCAGCTGGACGAGCTGAATAAAAAAGGCTTCCCGCTGGCTTATGTTGGTGACGTAGTGGGTACCGGTTCATCACGTAAATCGGCGACTAACTCAGTGCTGTGGTTTATGGGTGACGATATTCCTTACGTGCCAAACAAGCGCGGTGGTGGCTTTGTACTGGGCGGTAAAATTGCGCCTATCTTCTTTAATACCATGGAAGACTCTGGCGCACTGCCAATTGAAGTGGACGTATCTAAGCTGGAAATGGGCGATGTGATCGATATTCTGCCATTTGAAGGCAAGGTAGTACGTCATGGCAGCGGCGAAGTACTGGCCGAGTTCAGCCTGGCAACCGATGTATTAATTGACGAAGTGCGTGCCGGTGGCCGTATTCCGTTAATCATTGGCCGTGGTTTAACTGACCGTGCCCGTGAATTTTTAGGCCTGGATCATTCAGACAAATTCCGCCGGCCACAAGCCAAAGCGGACTCTGGCAAAGGCTTTACGCTGGCGCAAAAAATGGTGGGTAAAGCCTGCGGCGTCAAAGGTGTTCGCCCGGGTACTTACTGTGAACCAAAAATGACTACTGTGGGCTCGCAGGATACTACCGGCCCGATGACGCGTGACGAGTTAAAAGACTTAGCCTGTTTAGGCTTCTCTGCCGACTTAACCATGCAGTCATTCTGTCACACTGCAGCGTATCCGAAGCCGGTTGATGTTGATACTCACCACACGCTGCCGGATTTCATCATGAACCGCGGCGGTGTCTCACTGCGTCCGGGCGATGGTATTATCCACAGCTGGTTAAACCGTATGTTACTGCCTGATACCGTTGGTACCGGTGGTGACTCGCACACCCGTTTCCCAATTGGTATTTCATTCCCGGCCGGTTCTGGCCTGGTAGCCTTTGCTGCTGCCACCGGCGTTATGCCACTGGATATGCCTGAGTCGGTACTGGTGCGCTTTAAAGGCGAAATGCAGCCAGGTATTACCCTGCGCGACTTAGTACATGCTATTCCGTACGCGGCGATCCAAAAAGGCTTATTAACCGTTGATAAGAAAGGCAAGAAGAACATCTTCTCTGGCCGTATCCTGGAAATCGAAGGCTTACCACACTTAACGGTTGAGCAGGCGTTTGAGTTATCTGATGCCTCGGCAGAGCGTTCAGCGGCAGGTTGTACTATCAAGCTGTCACAAGAGTCTATCGCTGAGTACTTAGAATCAAACATCGTAATGCTGAAATGGATGATCGCCGAAGGTTACGGCGATGTACGTACCATTGAGCGTCGTATCAATGCGATGCAGGCCTGGCTGAAAGATCCGCAGCTGATGTCTGCCGATGCTGATGCTGAATACACAGAAGTGATTGAAATTGACCTGGCCGATATTAAAGAGCCGGTATTGTGTGCACCGAATGATCCGGACGATGCACGTTTACTGTCTGAAGTTGCCGGCGACAAGATTGATGAAGTCTTTATCGGTTCTTGTATGACTAACATCGGCCACTTCCGTGCTGCCGGTAAGTTACTGGATAAATACAAAGGCCAGCTGCCAACCCGTCTGTGGATTGCACCACCAACCAAGATGGACCAGGCTCAGTTAACTGAAGAAGGTTACTACAGCATTTTTGGTAAAGTCGGTGCCCGCACTGAAATGCCAGGCTGTTCGCTGTGTATGGGTAACCAGGCGCGCGTTGCAGAAAACTCAACGGTAGTGTCTACCTCTACCCGTAACTTCCCTAACCGTTTAGGTCAGGGCGCTAACGTGTACTTAGCCTCAGCCGAGCTGGCAGCAGTAGCGTCTATTATCGGTAAGTTACCCACGGTAGCCGAGTATCTGGAATACGCTAAGCAAATCGACGCCACGGCGGCCGATACTTACCGTTACCTGAACTTCCACCGCATGGAGCAGTACACCAAAAAAGCGGATAACGTGATTATCCAGCAAGCGGTTTAAGTACTAACTTACTGTGCAAAAGGCCTGCAACTGCAGTAATGCCGATCAGATAAGAATTTTTCAGATCAGTTGACCGATCCAGAGGCTGGTATATAAAGGCCTACAGAATAACT
>NZ_JALAAR010000018.1:42978-97044 GCF_036984005.1 Rheinheimera muenzenbergensis | reverse complement strand
CAAGCACCGCACCTTGCTCATCCCGCCAACGGCGCAATGAGCGAAGCGGTATTTCCAGCTCCTGTGCGGCTTTATCACGCCTGGCACCGGCTAACACAGCTTCATCAAACCAGACCAGGTTTAAGTTGCGCTCGCTAACCGTGGTTAACTGTCCTCGTCCTCCTCGCCGTAGTACGCTCTGAGCTTTTTTCGCAGCACCAGCAACGCTGCCGCCTCCGCTAAGGCTTTTTCTTTACGGTTAAGCTCGCGCTCTAACGTTTTAATGCGCTTTTTATCTTCTCTGGCCTGCTTTTTCTCAGCAGCCTTGCGCTGAACTTCGCTCATATTGCCCATCACACAGGCACTGCGCCACTCTTTAACCTGCTCAACCAACAAGCCTTTTTCACGACAATACTGGCTTAACTCGGTTTCAGATAACGGGGCAGCTTCAATCACCACCGCCAATTTTGCTTCTCCTGACCAATCATCAGCCTTTTGTCCACTTACCGGCACGGCATATCCTTGAGCTTTTAACTGATTGCGCCAATTGTACAGCGTCTGCTCAGAAATGCCTTCCTCTGAAGCCAACTGCGCCACTGAGCGATTTAACGGCGGTAATAACTTTTTTAATATTGCTTCTTTTCTCACTGGTGAATAAACAGCCATTTGAACCTGCTAACCACCCGCCGTCTGACTATAACTATTGTGAAAAGAAAACAGGACAACTACTCTGACACGGCGGGCTGTGCCATCGGTGAAATCAATTTGAGTATGCCCTGTTGGATTTTTTTTACTACCTAACCGTGTAACGCCTCGCACATGACTCTTATAGTCTGCCCCAAATACCTCGACCAGTGGAATTTCTACAGGGTCAACAAACATGTCGCCATTCATCCTTGCACTTGCAATTTTTTGCTCGAACTGTGCAGAGTTTCTCGCAGATTCATCTGCTTTTAATAGTGCTTCATCACTGGTAAATGCCGTAGCATTCTTGCCAACTTTGTGAAGTGAAGGACTGCCATCCATATTTGTATTAAAAGCGTCATATTGCGTACCTGAAGCAGGATCTATGCCTCTAACAGCACGATTTTCAAGTTGTGTATCAGTTACTTGATTTGGGCCACCATGTCTAATTGGCGCATGCCCTTCTAAATTAAGTGCCGCTATTCTGTGCTCTGTAGATACGCCATTTGGCACGTTGCTGCCATCATTAATTTGAGGTGCACTAACTCCCTCGTCTAAACTTTCATGCCCAGCTGCCTTAGCCGCTACTGGCGCCTCTGTTGTCGCGCCACCACCTTTGGGTTTGGCGGCTTTGGCAGCGGGTGCCGGGCTTGCTCCGCTAGCGCTGGCGGGGGCTAAGCCGCCCTCGCCTATGCCGTTACCCTCTGGCTGTTTACCCCAGCCATCACTCAGTTGCCACAGCCAGATTTCTTCATTGGCAAACATTTGTATAAGGGTGTCGCGCAGCTGAAAATCAGAGTATACCGATAAATCGTATTCCCACGGCCGGGCGTGACGGTAGATGTCTAACCAGATTTGTCGCAGGTTCCAGTGCGGTTCTAAATCATGTAAAAAATAGCTGCCATAAATAGCGTCTTTTGGCTGCCACAGGTGGCCATCACCAAACTCAGCATAGGCAAACAGACAGTTGCTACACAGATAAGTTTTACCCCATTTATCTTCCAGAATTACGCCATCGTATTGCCGGTTTTGCATCCTGCCACCTTGGGTAAAATCGAGATATACACAGTATATTTACAATTTGCGCATTTTTACAACCTGACGGGCTAATGTCAAACGCTGTTTCGCTAATAGCATGCTGATACTGAGTTTTAACTGGGCAGGTTGTTAACTGTTTTAGCGCTTTTCCATTAAAAAATTGGTTAGTACCACACTGCGTACCTGCTTTTGCTGCTCTGTCAGCACAGTAAAACCGTAATGCTGAAAAAACGGCTTTGCAGTAAGGCTGACATTGGCGTAAAAGCGTTTTACCCCATAACGCTTGCCGGTTTTTAAAATGTGTTGCATTAGGGCTTTGCCTACGCCCTTGCCCTGATAGGCATGATGGCAAAAGAAAAAGTCGATATAGCCATCGTTTTGCACATCGGCAAAACCGACGATAGTGTCGTTATCCAGCGCGACAAAGGGCTCACTTTCAAGCATGCGCATGGCCCAGGCGTTTTCATCGTACTGCGCCGGCGCCCAGGCATTGCGCTGCGCTGGCGTATAATCGCGCTGGTTAACATGGTGCACGGTGTTATAAAACAACTCGCGCAGCAGCGGCTCTTCACCGGGTTGGTAGGGGCGGATCTGGTACATAATGTCGCCTCAGCTCATAAATCGTCGCAGCATAACAGACTTATCTTTATAAAATCTTTATATCGCCTGCAGTAATCTTTAGAAAAGCTTAACAGCAGCCTGTAGCAGCCGGCGTTAGGCTATGCAGTACCGGAAGTAACACAGCTGTTCCTCATGTCGACCTATTCTTATTCGTTTGCTGATAGCCAGATCAGAAC
Source organism: Rheinheimera muenzenbergensis (assembly GCF_036984005.1). Classification (NCBI taxonomy): domain Bacteria; kingdom Pseudomonadati; phylum Pseudomonadota; class Gammaproteobacteria; order Chromatiales; family Chromatiaceae; genus Rheinheimera; species Rheinheimera muenzenbergensis. The sequence goes on along the minus strand of NZ_JALAAR010000018.1, from coordinate 94,546 downwards.
CAAACATTTTTTCTATCGGGTTATCGGTTACCTGCTACTCAGCCTTAGCCTGGCGCAGCTGTTAACCAGCGCAGTTAGCTTTGGCTATGGCGAACGGGCTTTCTGGAATTTCTTGTTAGCTGCTGTTATTACCGCCAGCACTGGCCTGTATCTGGTGCTGCGCTCAGGTGGTGCAGTTCAGCTAAAAAAACGCTATCTATTTTTACTTACCACACTGTGCTGGCTGAGTATCTGCTTGTTTGCCGCCTTGCCACTGTATTTAAGCATACCTGACTTAAGCATTACCGACGCCTGGTTTGAAACCGTGTCAGCCATTACCACCACCGGCTCTACGGTATTAAGTGGCCTGGATACGATGCCCAAAGGCGTACTGTTCTGGCGCGCACTGCTGCAGTGGATTGGTGGTATCGGTATTATCGTGATGGCGATTGCTATTTTACCGGCGCTAAAAATTGGCGGCATGAAACTGTTTAAAACTGAAAGCTCAGATATCTCAGAAAAGATTTTGCCGCGCAGCAGCAGTTTATCGACCTATATTTTACTGGTGTATCTGGCTATTAGCACCGCAGCGGCGCTAAGTTACGCCATCGGCGGCATGTCGTGGTTTGATGCCATTACCCATGCAATGACATCGGCGGCCACCGGCGGTTTTGCCAACTACGATGCTTCTTTTGGCCATTTTAATGACAAACCCTGGCTGCTGTGGCTGGCAAGCCTGTGGATGATGCTGGCGGCACTGCCTTTTGTGCTGTTTGTTGGCATGGCCAAAGGCGATAAATGGGCGCTGCTGCGCGACCCGCAGGTAAAGGCGTTCCTGACCATAGTGGCGGCTGTTACGCTACTGTTGACGCTGTATCAGATGTGGCACCACGACAGAGCGGTATTAGATGGCCTGACCCACAGCTTATTTAATGTGGTGTCGGTTATTACCACCTGTGGCTATGCCTCTGAAGATTACTCAATCTGGGGCAGCATGGCGGTGGTGCTGTTTTTTTACTTAACCTTTAGCGGCGGTTGCTCTGGCTCGACATCGGGCGGCTTAAAAATTTTCCGCACCCAGCTGGCCGGCTATTTACTGCTAAAACAGTTAAATTTGCTTATTCACCCCAATGCTATCTGGACACAAAAATACGGCAGTAAAAAAGTCGATGATAGCCTGCTCGGGGCCGTATTGGCGTTTGCCTTTATCTATTTTGCCACTATAGCGGTACTGGCACTGGTGTTATCGATGTTTGAACTGGATTTCGTCACCGCCGTTACCGGTGCAGCGACGGCAGTAAGTAATGTTGGCCCCGGCCTGGGTGATATTATCGGCCCGGCGGGTAACTTTGCCAGCTTGCCGGATGGCGCAAAATGGAGTTTAACCCTGGGTATGCTATTGGGACGACTGGAAATTTTAACTATGTTATTGTTATTTACCCCTATGTACTGGCGCTACTGAGCAAACCCGGTGAAGACATTACGCCACAACAAACGCTTTGCCCTCTGGCAGCTGTTGCTGCTGTCGGTTGTCGCACCTGTGCTGCTGGCACTGCTGTTACTACCGGCGCGTGCTATTGCCACCACTACCGATGTTGCGATGTTGCAGCTGCTATGGGTTACACTGGTGGCACAATATGCCGGCCAGCGCTGGGCCATCATTAGCACCTTTAGCAGTGTGCTGTTACTCAATTTGTTGTTTGTTGAGCCCTACTACACCCTGTTTGTGCACCAGGGTGACTATGTTATTACCTTTGTAGTTATGCTGTTGCTGGGCATTTTTATTGCCCGTTTGTCCGGTCGCTTGCGGTTAGAGCTGGCGCGGGCGAAAAAATATATGCGCCAGCGCCAGTTATTAAATAACAAAACCCGCCAGGCAAAACTTCAGGCTGAACTGGAGCACAGCCGCGCTATGATGCTGCGCTCGTTATCACATGACTTACGCACCCCGCTCGCCACTATTATGGGCGCTTCCAGTATGCTGGCCGACGACGAATTAAGCTTAAGCGAAGCGCAGATCCGCGAGCAGGCCAATAACATTTACCAGCAAAGCAGTTTATTAAGCCAGCATTTCGATAAAGTGATGGAGTTAAGCCGGGTGCAACAGATGCAAAGCTCAATGAAAATTGAGCCGGTAGCCGTGTCTGATATTATTTCCGCTGCCATTGCAAGGCGCGCGCCGGTGTTGGCTGAGCAGAGCTTCGCTATTGAGCTGGCTGATACAGAATGTGCTGCCGATGCGACCTTGCTGGAAATTGCGCTGGCGAATATGCTAGAAAACGCCGTGAAACATGGCCAGCAACCGGTGCGTATTGCATTTAGCAACTGCAATGGTCAATGTAGTTTAAGCGTCAGCAATGCCACAACGGCTAGGGCCACAGCACAGCGCGACAGCGGTACCGGGCTGGGCACTGCGATATGTCAGGCGGTGATGCATTTACACGCTGGCCAGTTTACTACTGAGACCAATGCTGCATCAGAGCACTTTATCGCCCGCTTAAGCTGGCCGCACACCACTACTGCAGGAGCAAAACGTGGCTGAAACCATACTGGTGCTGGAAGACGATCCGGCCATGCAAAGCTTCTTAACGACACTGCTGAAAAGTAAACAATACAACACCCACAGCTTCGCGCATGGTATCAGTGCGCTGCAGCATTTAACCGAACAAGCGGTCGATTTAATCTTGCTCGATTTGGGCCTGGCCGATATGGACGGTCAGCACTGGCTGCAGCAGCTACGCGGCTGGTGTGACACCCCGGTTATTGTGATCTCCGCCCGCCAGACTGAGCAGGATAAAGTGCAGGCGCTGGACCACGGCGCCAATGATTATGTCACCAAGCCGTTTAGTGCAGCAGAGCTGTTAGCCCGCATCCGGGCAAACTTACGCCAGACTAACGTACAACAGCAGGTATTCTGTTTTGGCACAGTGCGGTTAGATCCGGTGCAACGCAAAGTCAGCCGCGACGGTGCTGACGTACATCTAACCAAAACCGAATATGATATTTTGCTGCTGTTAATGCGCCATGCCGATAAGGTACTGACGCATAACCAGATTTTAAGCCAGGTTTGGGGCGATGCTTATACCGGCCGGCCGGAATATGTCCGCGTACATATGGCGCAGCTGCGGCAAAAGCTGGAGCACAGCCCCGCCGCACCGGTTTACCTGAAAACCGAACCCGGTGTCGGTTACCGCTTAAAGCTGTCTTAGGTTACAGCATCAGCCGGTAACCAATACCGGCTTCTGTCATTAAATAGCGCGGGCTGGTCGGATCGTCGCCTATTTTCTGCCGGATATGGCTGATAACAATGCGTAGATAGTGCGTATCCTGGCCATGACTGGGGCCCCAGATTTCTTCCAGCAACTGTTTTTGCGTGATCACGCACTGACGGTGCCGGGCCAGTTTGGCCAACACCGCATATTCTTTTGGTGTTAACTCGACCAACAGCTTGTTGCAACTGACCAAACGCCGTGTCAGGTCAATTTTTAAGTTGCCATCATCCAACACAGCCGGTGCCGTATCGGGCAAACGGTCACGTAACTGCGCCCTTATTCTGGCCAGCAATTCTTCGACACTAAAAGGTTTGGTGACAAAATCCTGAGCGCCGATATCCAGCGCTGTCACTTTATCCGCATCGCCGCTGCGCACCGACAAAATAATCACCGGCACTTTAGAAAAGCTGCGCAGTTCAGTCAGCAGCTCCAACCCATTGCCATCGGGCAACCCCAGATCAAGCACGACCAAATCCGGCTGCTGGCGCACAACGGCAGCCAGACCTGTGGCCACCGATTCGGCCTCTGACACCTGATAACCGACACTTTTCAGTGCAATCCGCAGCATTTTCCGGATCTGACTTTCATCATCAATGACTAAAATATGTGCCGACAATAGCGTTAGTCTCCAATCTGTTTATCCGGTAAAGGTAAGTCGATAATAAAACGCGAGCCACTGCCAGCGCGGGCGGCGTCGGCTTTAACAGTGCCACCATGGGCGCCAATCATACCACGGCAAATCGCCAGCCCCATGCCGGTATTATGCCGTTTGCTGTCACCGTCTGCGACGACATAAAACATATCGAACACCTTTTCCCGCAGCGTGGGGGCAATACCGGGGCCTCTGTCTTCAATTTCAATCCGGCAACTATTGGCGTTATGGCTGACAAACACCTGCACCGGCTCGCCCGGCGGGCTGTACTTGGCGGCGTTTTCCAGAATATTAAATATGCCCTGCTCCAGCAGCGCCGCGTGTACATACAGCAGCGGCATATCAGCTTCAGTTTGGTAGGTTAATTCCACCTGCGGGAAAAAGCGCTTTAGCCTCTGACGGGCACTGCCAATAATATCGCTGACCGACACCCAATCGCGCTCCAGTTTCAAGGTACCGTGACCAAGGCGTGTCATATCCAGCAGGTTCTGAATGTATCTGTCCAGCCGGCCACTTTCCTGCACTATGGTATCGAGCAGCTCTTTACGATCATCATCTGTTAGCTGTTTATCCAGCATTTGCAGGCTTTCAGCACAGCCCATCATCGCTGATAATGGCGAGCGCAAATCGTGTGATACCGACGATAGCAAGGCTGAGCGCAATTGTTCCATTTCGGCTTTCAGTTTCGAGCTTTCCAGTTCGCTGTTAAGCGCAATACGCTGCCAGACGTTTATCGCCTGCTGCGACAAATTCGTCATCAGATCGGTATCATCCGGCCGCAACACTTGCTGGGCCTGCGCAAAGCGTACCAGCAACACGGCTACCGTTTTGCCTTGCGCTGTTAAAGGAAAAGCAGTCCAGTCGCTGGCACTTAAGGTTTCGCTAAAACGTCCGGCGCGCTGCTGATGGCGCTGGCACCAGTCAATCATCGCCTGATCCAGTGGCTGCAGCCGCTGCGCCAGCGCCGGTATAATCTGTTGCTGTTCGACTGTTGCCACCAGATGCACCGGGCAATTGAGCGCCTGGCTTAATTGTGCCGCCAGCGTAGACCAGAGTTCATCCGGCTGATTAATCACGGTAAGTTGCTGGGCAAAGTCACGCTGCAGCTCACTGTAGCGGTTGGCTTCTTTTAACAGTAAAAACTGGCGGCGAATGCGTGATGCAGCCGGGCCACACACTACACCGATAACCAGCATAAATACTAAGGTGGCAATATCATCGTTTTTATTCACGAAAAAGGTGTAATAAGGCTCGGTCAGGAAAAAGTTAAAGCTTAAAAATGACAACACTGAGGTAAAAATAGCGGGGCGTGCACCGTATTTAAGGCCGCATAACACAACCGACAATACATAGACCAACACCAGATTACCGCTTTGTAGCCAGCTACTTAAGCCTACTGCGACCAGGCTGGCAATCGCCGTGTACGCCAAGCCGTAAACATAGCCGGGCTTTTGGCCAAAGGCTGTTGATGCCGGCGGCGGCGCGGCGGCTAAACTATCGCGTTCAGTCGCGCGCCATACCGATACTTCCAACGGTAAGCCGCTGTTAATCAGTTGCTGATACAAGGGTTTACGCCAGGGCTGAAAACGTCGTTCAGTGCCGGCGCCCACCAATACGGTATTAATCCGGTGCTCGGCCAAATAGGGCAATATGGTTTGCAGTGTTGATGGGCCGCGCAGAATTTCTGTTTGCGCGCCCAATTCACGCGCCAGTGCAAAGGCCGCCTGCAGCCGCTTTTGCTTGGCCTGATATTGTAACTGGCCGGTATCCACCCACACCACCAGCCAGGGTGTCTGGCGTTTTTCCGCCATACGCCGGCCAATACGGATCAGATATTCGTGGTCACGCCGGTTGGATATCAGCACCAGCAGTTTATCTTTAATCAGGTATTCGCTGCTGCGCGCTTTGGCATCCTGTTCAGTTTTCAGTTGGCTATCAACATGGCTCATTACCAGCTTCATCGCCATTTCGCGCAGTGCGGTCAGGGTTTCTAACTGGAAAAACTGATGCACTGCCTGCTCGGCATAATCGGCCAGATACACTTTGCCCTGCGCCAGACGATCCAGCAGATGGTTTGGCGCCAAATCCACAAACACCAGCTGCTGCGCCTGATCGATAAACTGATCTGGCACGGTTTCTGTTACCCGTATGCCGCTGACTTGTAATACTAAATCGTTCAGACTGGCAATATGTTGCACATTCAGCGTGGTATAAACATTGATACCGGCAGAGAGCAGTTCGGCAATATCCTGATAGCGTCTTTTATGCCGGCTACCGGGTACATTGGTGTGCGCCAGCTCATCTACCAGAATAAGTTCCGGTTTGGCCGTAAGGGCGGCATCTAAATCAAATTCAGTTAATTGCTGGCCATGATAACTAAGCTCACGCCGTGGCAGAATGTTAAAACCCTGCAGCATAGCTTCGGTTTCAGCGCGGCCATGGGTTTCAATCAGACCCACTGCAACCTGTACCCCCTGCTGCATACACTCTTTGGCAGCATTTAACATGGCGCAGGTTTTACCGACGCCGGGCGCAGCGCCCAAAAAGATCTTCAGTTGCCCGCCCTGCTGTTTTTGCAGGCTTTTTAGCAGCGCATCTGCTTTTTGGCTGCGTACATCTTGTGCCACGGCGTCTATCCTTCTTAACTTAGCAAATCATCGGCGTTAAAAGCTTTTGCCCAGGCTAAATACCCAGCGATTATCACACAGCGCGGCGCAGGCAGCACTATCAACCGAGGTACCGGCATAGCTCAGTGACCAGTCTAGGCCGACCTGCTGTGTGCTAAGCGTCAGGCTCCAATCGGCATAGCCTGAGCCATCCCGCACCTCTGAGCCAAGAAAAGTCTGAAACTCTGCCGCATCGGCAAACTTATTGTACCCAAGATGCCAGTTTAACTGCAGCTGGTCAGTTAACTGTTGTTGCCAGCCCGCCGTCAGATACCAGAACTTACCCACGCCGGCGCCGAAATAATCATCAGTCAGTGCCAGACCAAACTGCCAGTCCTGATAACTGAGTTTGGCGTAGCCCTCAACGAAATTAAACTCTGTGGCGCTGTTATCGCCCTCCGGATAGCGATACTGCATCAGGCCAACATCCAGCGCCCAGTCATCATTTAACGACCAGCTGCGGCCAACGGACAGATCCAGCTCCATGCTGCCGTCACCAAAGCGGATATTTGAGCCCCAGGCGCTGACATACCAGCCCGCATCGTGGCTTAACGTTAAACTGCCCTGCAATGCCGGCCCCTCGTCAGTTTGCGAAATACCGCGGTACAGATAATCAGAGGTAAACAATACCGCACCGCTGCTACTGATTTCATTGGCCTTTGCAACCGAGGGCAGCGCAAAGACGGCCGCCGCCGCAACAGTTAACACCGGGCCGGATAACACAGATAGTACTAAACGCATAATAAAGTCCTGCATAAAAGAAACGGGAAAAATAACCACCGGCAGCCTGTGGCGCTGGTAGCAGCCGGTTGCCCCGTGTCACAACCGGCTAAAATACGTCACTTATGGCAGCGGGTGCTGTGCATCCAGCGCCAGGTTTAGCAGCAACACATTAACCCGTGGTTGGCCAAACAGGCCCCACTGCGCCAGCTCAGTATGCTGCTCTACCAGTTGCTTAAGCTGCGCTGCTGATATACCCCGGGCATTGGCAACACGTTGTAGTTGCAGCATGGACGCTTGCGGCGAAATGTGCGGGTCAACACCCGAGCCGGAGCTGGCCAGTAAATCTACCGGCAAGTCTGTCGCGGCCACCTGGTAGCGCGCCGTTAGCTCAGCACTGGTTTGTGCCACCCGCTCGCGTAACTGCGGGTTAGACGGCGCTAAATTGCTACCGCCGGTACGCATAGGATCGGTGCCGACACTGCTTGGCCGGCCATGAAAGTAGTGCTCAGCGCTAAAAGGCTGTGCCACTATGGCTGAGCCAACCAGTTTGCCGTTTTGGCTGACCAAACTGCCGCTGGCCTGCTCGGGGAATAACGCCGCGCCGATACCGGTAACGGTAGCGCTGTAGAGACCACCACACAGCGTCAGCATCACCAGTGCCAGGCCCAGTGCCGGGCGCAAACTTGCAGCGCTGTCAGTGTTGTCGATACTGCTAATATGGCCAAAGCCGGGTTTAATATTACTCATGGTTAAAATACCCCGTTTAGTAGTACGTCAATCAGTTTGATGGCGATAAAAGGCAGCACCACACCACCCAGGCCGTAGATCAACATATTGTTACGTAATAACTTTTCTGCGCTAATGGCTTTAATTTTTACGCCTTTTAGCGCCAGCGGAATAAGCGCCGGAATAATCAGGGCATTAAATACCAGCGCCGACAGCACGGCCATTTTCGGATCCGGCAGCTGCATAATATTCAGCGCAGCAATGCCAGGCATGGCGCTGGCAAACACTGCCGGCACGATAACGAAGTATTTGGCAATGTCGTTCGCCAGCGAAAAGGTAGTTAAGGCGCCACGGGTGATCAGCATCTGTTTGCCCACTTCCACCACTGACAGCAACTTGGTCGGATCAGAATCCAGATCCACCATATTGCCGGCCTCTTTCGCGGCCTGGGTACCGGAGTTCATCGCCAGGCCCACATCGGCTTGTGCCAGTGCCGGGGCATCATTGGTACCGTCACCAACCATGGCCACTAAGCGGCCCTGTGCCTGCTCTTTACGGATCAGTGCCAGTTTGTCTTCCGGTTTGGCTTCGGCGACAAAATCATCCACACCGGCCGCGGCGGCAATCGCACCTGCGGTAACAGGGTTGTCGCCGGTGATCATCACCGTACGCACACCCATGGCACGCAGCTTGGCAAAACGCTCTGCCACACCGGGTTTGATGACGTCAGACAATTGGATAACACCCAGTACCCGTTGCTTGCTTGCCACCACCAGCGGCGTTGCGCCCTGCTGGGCAACTTTAGTGACAATCGGCTCCAGCGCAGTCGGTACTGCCAGTCCCTGGCTTTGTACCCAACCTTTTACCGCATCGGCAGCACCTTTAACAAACTGCTCAGCACTGGCCAAACGGATGGATGACAAACGGGTTTGTGCACTAAAGGGGGTAAACTCATCGCCATCAGCCAATGCCGGCGTTTTATAGTCCAGCTCATTGGCCAGGCGCACCACAGATTTACCCTCCGGGGTCGGATCCTGCACCGAGCACCACAGTGCGGCTTTAATCAGGTCGGCCTGGCTGATACCTGGCAGTGGCAAAAATGCAGTTGCCTGACGATCACCAAAGGTAATAGTGCCGGTTTTATCCAGCAGCAGGGTGTCAATATCACCGGCGACTTCCACTGCTTTACCGGATTTGGCAATCACGTTGGCTGCCAGCGCCCGGTTCATACCGGCAATACCAATGGCGGGCAGTAAACCGGCTATCGTGGTCGGAATTAAACACACCACCAGTGCAATCAGCATCAGCCAGTCCAGTTCGATGCCAACAAAATCGGCCATCGCAGGCAAGGTTGCAACGGCGATTAAAAACACCAGTGTCAGCGCCGACAGCAACACGGTCAGCGCCAGCTCATTCGGCGTTTTCTGCCGGTTAGTGCCTTCTACCAGCCGGATCATTTTATCCAGAAAGCTGTGGCCTGATTCTGCAGTAACTTGCACAGTAATAGTGCCGCTCAGCACTTTGGTACCGGCAATAACGCCGGAATGATCGGTGCCGGCCTCGCGCAGTACCGGTGCTGACTCGCCGGTTAACGCCGACTCATTAATGGTGGCAACACCCATCACAATCTCGCCGTCAGCAGGGATCAGCTCACCGGCTTGTACCAGAATTTTATCGCCGGCTTTAAGCTCGCTGGCCGATATTCTGCGCTCGCCGACGCTGTCGAGCTTCACCGCCGTCAGGTTGCGCCGGGTGGCTTTTAAACTGGCGGCCTGATCACGGCCCCGGGCCTCGGCAATCGCTTCGGCAAAGTTGGCAAACCACAGTGTGAAAAACAGGATCACGCTGCTGGCCAGTGCAAAGCCAAAACTGTTGCCGGCAAAAAGTTGCTGCGCTGTCATCACGATGGCGATAACCGTGGCAACCCACACCACTAACATCACCGGGTTTTTAACCGCCAGCTTAGGGTGCAGCTTGGCAAACGCCTGCTGGCTGGCTTGGGTTAATGCTGAACTTTTAGTCATTGTATTCACCTGCATGCTGCTATTGACCTGCTACCACAGCACTGTGCTGTGATAGCTCCAGCGCTTCGCCTATTGGGCCAAGCACCATTGACGGTAAGAAAGATAAGAAGTTAACCACCAGGATCACCGTAACCAGTGTTACCGCAAACGTTGGGTTAAACAGTGGCAGTGTGCCGGTGGTAGCAGGGATCTGCCGTTTTTTCGCCAGCGAGCCGGCAATCAGCAACGGAATAACCAGCGGCAGATAACGGCCCAGGATCAGCACCACCACACAGGTCAGGTTCCACCAGGGCGTGTTATCACCCAGGCCCTCAAAACCGGAACCGTTATTGGCAAAAGCAGAGGTGTACTCATAAAACACTTGTGCAATACCGTGCAAGCCGGGGTTAGAGTTCCCCATCAGTGACGGGAAGGCCACGGTAATAGCAGTAAAGCTCAGGATCACTGCACTTGGCAGCACCAATAGTACCCCCAGCCAGCTGATCTCGCGTTTTTCCAGCTTACGGCCGAAGATTTCCGGGGTGCGGCCAATCATCAGCCCGGCAATAAATACGGCCAGCCAGACGTAGACCAGAAAATTGACAAAGCCACAACCAATGCCGCCCCAGATGCCGTTAATCAGCATGCCTGAGCGGGTGACTAAACCTGCCAGCGGGTTCAGCGAGTCGTGCATTGCATTTACCGAACCGTTTGAGGTCTGGGTAGTAAAGGTTGCCCACAGTGCCGATACATCAGTACCAAAACGCACCTCTTTACCTTCCATATTACCGGCTGGTTGGGCCAGGCCGGCAAACGCCGCATTCGGTTGCTGCTCGCTGTACACGGCCAGGGCAATAAACAGCAGGCTTAAAAACCCCATTACCGACAGCGACAACAGCGTAAAACCACGGCGACGCAGCAGCCCTCCGGCCATAAACACCACCGCCATCGGCACCAACACTATGGCAATGGTCTGAATAGCGTTACTGACCGGCGTCGGGTTTTCCTGTGGGTTACTGCTGTTAGGGCCAAACCAGCCACCACCATTGGTACCCAATTGCTTGATGGCAACCATGGCAGATACAGGCCCAAGCGGGATCGTTTGTTCAGACAGGCTTTGCCCCTGCTGCAACACCGGCACTGTCGGGCTGGCGCTGTAACTGGACGGTACGCCCTGACTGGACAAGGCAATGGCAACCACGGCGGCTAATGGCAGCATCAGGCGCAGCACGGCACGCACTGTATCCTGATAATAGTTACCCAGATCCCGCTCTTCGCCTTCGCCCGCATCATCAGCATTGCGACCACCCAACATACCGCGCAGCACGGCCACACATACCGCCAATGCCATCGCCGGTGTAACAAACTGCAGTGTCACAATTAAAAAGCCCTGGCTTAAATAGCTAAGCTGGGCCTGGCCAGAGTAATGCTGCTGATTGGTATTGGTTAAAAACGACACCGCCGTGTGCAGTGCCAGATCCCAACTCAGCCCCGCGATACCGTTGGGGTTTAACGGTAAAACGTGCTGAAACAGTAAAATAAGATAAGCGATAATGCCCAGCACCAGATTGCTGAGTAAAAAAGCGATACCATAGCTTTTCCAGTTCATGCCCTGGTTGGGTTTAACGCCCAGCAATTTAAAGATGCCGCTTTCCAGCGGTAAAAAGACCTTGTCACTCCAGTGTGGTCCGGCGCTAAATACACCGGTCATATAACGCCCTAATGGCCAGGCTAACAGCAAGGCCAGCGTAAAAATCACTATGACTTCCATTGCCAACTCCTCAGAACTTTTCAGGTGCCAACATGGCAACGATTAACACGGCGCTTAATGCGCCAACTAACAACAGTAATACCCAGCCCATTTGCCGTATCCTTAGTGTGAAAAACACGGCGCTAAAGGTAGGTGGAAGCGGCGTAAAATCTCCAGTAAGCAGAACGCATCAGGCATAAAGATTTCGTAAAATTTCGCCTCCGGTAGCATAAAACCGCCGGCTAAAGGCTTATGCTAAGCGCCCTGACAAAGCGTGAGAGAAAGTGACAATGCATCTGATAAGACAACTAGTGCTGTGCGCTCTGCTACTGTGTGCACTGACGGCCTGTGACCAGGCGCCGGCTTTACATAAATTTTCCGGCGCGGCCCAGGGCACTACTTACAGCCTGACCTACTGGAGTGAAACTGCAATTGAGCAGTCAGCGTTTGAATCAGCCATTACCACTGAATTGCAGCGCCTGGATAAGCTGATGTCGAACTATCGTGATGACTCAGTGATAGAACAGTTTAATCAAAGCCAAAGCACAGCGCCGATTGAAGTCGGCACTGAAATAGTCCGCCTGGTCGGCATTGCCAAAACCATCAGTGCCGCCACCGCCGGCTGTTATGACCCCACCATCAAGCCGCTGTTTGCACTATGGGGGTTTCGCGGCGATCAGCTGAGCATTCCGGCTGCGTCACAGTTAGCTGAACTGGCACCACAACTGGGAATAAACAATATAGACATCGCAACAGCTAGCGCACTGCAAAAGCAGCAGCCAAAGCTGAGTATCGATTTATCCTCTATCGCTCAGGGTTATTCGGTGCAGCGCTTGACTGAAGTGGCAGAACAATTTGGTATTGCAAACTATCTGATTGAAATTGGCGGCGAGCTGCAAACCCGGGGCCATAAACCCGATGGCAGCAACTGGCGGGTAGCGATAGAGCGGCCGCTGCCGGGTGCACAGCAGCTACAAAAAATCGTGCAGGTAAAACAAACCGCGCCACTGGCTGTTATGACCTCCGGCACTTACCGGCATTACTATGACAAGGATGGCAAACGCTACAGCCATATAATCGATGCCCGCAGCATGGCGCCGGTGACACACAATACGGTATCGGTAACAGTGTTACATGATGATTTAACCGAAGCTGATGCCTGGTCAACTGCGCTGTTATGTTTAGGTGCAAAAAAAGGCAGTCACGTTGCTGAGCAGTTTAATCTGGCAGTGTTGTTTATCGAGCAGATTGATAGCGAATTATTGGAGTTGCAAAGTTCTGCATTGCGACAGCACGAGGGCGTAATACTAGTTAAGACGATAGCGGAATAACGACAGATTAAGCCCTGCAAAGCAGGGCTTAACTACGAACCATTACAGGATAGCTAACAGTTCTACATCAAATACCAGCGTGCTGAATGGGGCAATGGCATTGCCTGCACCGCGCTCGCCGTAGGCCAGGTTGTGTGGAATGTATAAACGCAGTTTGCTGCCAGGCGACATCAGTTGCAGCGCTTCAGTCCAGCCGGCGATAACACCTGATACCGGGAATTCTGCCGGCTCGCCACGCTGATAAGAAGAGTCAAATACCGTACCGTCGATTAAGGTACCGTGGTAGTGCGTGCGTACCGTAGAGTCACGGCTTGGCTTGTCGCCTTCTGCGGCGACTAATACTTCGTACTGTAAACCTGAAGCGGTTACGGTCACTTCAGCACGCTTGGCGTTTTCCGCCAGGAAAGCTTCACCGGCACCGGCTAATAATTCAGCTTTTTCTGCTTGCTCGGCTTGCATACGCTCGCTGATCACACCAAAGGCGGCGCGAATTTGCTCGTCTGTTACTTCAGGCGATTGCTCAGTAAAGGCCGCGATAACGCCGGCAGCTACGGCATCAATATCTAAACCGTCAAACGGGTTGTCGGCCAGTTGCTGGCCCATCTGTAAACCAATACCATAGCTGGCGTGTTGTTCAAGCGTTGTATATTTTGACATGAGTTCCACTTATGCTGGAAAAGCCTGACGGCTTTAGGTTAAAAGTGCGCTTATGGTAGCGCATAAGCGCGCGAATGTCTTGCCGCCTCAGGCAGCCAGTTGCTGTACCCGCTGCCAGATAGCAGCAACGTGTTGCTGATCCAGCTCTGTCAGTTCACCATTGCTAATGGCCTGCTCAAGAGTATCGTTCACCTGTTTTATCACATCGGCGGTAACAAAAGGCTCAGCCGCAACCTGCAAGGTGCCAACGGCTAAATCAAAATGGCCACGCAAATAGCCTGAGGCAAATAATTCGTCGTCACTGGCCACCGGCACCAGGGCATCAAATAAGTTGGCAGCCGCTTCAATAAAGGGCTCTGCTGCGGATACTACTGTCATATTACACTTCATCCTCGTAGCCTAAACGGTACATCACATAGTCGTTGTAGCCGGTCAGAATATTAATTAAGCCGGTAAGTTGTTGATCAAGTACTGCGTCACCGGTGTCGGCCAGTAGCGGCCGGCTATCCAGTTGTTGTAACTTAGCTTTACTGGCAATCAGTAAAATATTGTCACGGCCGATAGCACGAATAACTGCTGGCGATAATTGCTGGTTGCCGCGGCCAAATACATGGCCCTGGCCACCAATCAACGTGATAATCAGCTTGCTTGGGTAGCCCTGCACCAAGTCGAGCAACTGGGCGGCGGTAACATCTTTGGCGATAAGCTTACCGTTTTCCACCACATCAACACCCAGCAGGGTGTTATCCAGGCCAAGCTCGGCCATGACCGCCGCGACAGTAGATCCAGAGCCCATGACGTAGCGCACATCGTCTTCGAGCTGGCCGGCAACATAAGCCGCTAAATCGGCTAATACCAGCTCTTCAGACTCGCGGCCGCCCATTTTAACACTTTGCACATAGCGCAGCTGTGCCGGTATGCGCATTTCACCAAAGCGCCGCGCTTTTACCACGCCAGCCCGAAATGCCTGCTCGTCAATGTCCATTACCGGCGCTTCGCTAAGTGATACCAGCTCACCGGCAATGAGCTTGGCCACCAGCTTACCAGCGGCCTGTGGCGAGATGGCATAGACGCCGGAGTGAATTTTAACCCCGGCCGGAATACCCAGCACTGTGGTGTTCTCGCCCACCACGGCACAAATATTACGTGCTGTGCCATCACCGCCGGCAAATAACAGAATATCCACGCCCTGCTCTGCTATCAGCCTGGCAGCAGTTTCAGTATCAGTGGCAGAAGATGGCCAGC
Source organism: Rheinheimera muenzenbergensis (assembly GCF_036984005.1). Lineage (NCBI taxonomy): Bacteria > Pseudomonadati > Pseudomonadota > Gammaproteobacteria > Chromatiales > Chromatiaceae > Rheinheimera > Rheinheimera muenzenbergensis. The sequence goes on along the minus strand of NZ_JALAAR010000018.1, from coordinate 79,542 downwards.
TATCAGGTGTGTAAACCAGCTGATAATCCAACCCCAAGGCGGCACAGACACTTTGGCCCATATCACCGGCAACGGTATATACGGTAAATTTATCGCGCAGGGTTAATAATTCAGTTAAAGCTGTAGTGGCGCGGTTCATAGCCTGGGGTGTAGCCCCCAGCGCTAACGCTTGCGCAGCCTGACCATCTGAGCCTTTTAAGCCGACACTGCCGCCTAATCCTGCCAGCGGGTTGATGATAAGCCCCAGCCGAAACAGATTCGCCATACTGCAACACCCTTATTGCACCCGAAAAAATGGCCGCTATTGTAAAGCCTGAGCGCCGGTTTGCCCAGCCCGTAAAACCGTCCGCCACCTTGTCCATAAGCAAAGTTTAATATTTAACCCGGATAATTGCTTAACATGCGTTAATCGACTTTACTTGTTAACAAATTTCTCGAAAAAGATTATTTATCAGAGGTATAGCAATGCTATTAAATTCCTTACGATTCAAGCTTACTGTTGGCGTAGCGATACTCACTGCCATCAGTATTGGCAGCATGACGCTGATTGGCTGGTATTCGATGAACAGTTCCAGCCAGTCAGCGGTCAGCAATGTGCGTCAGTCGCTGGGCGAGACCGCACAGGCGATGTTAAGCGCCGAAGCGCGGCTGACCGCGTTGGAAACGGCGGCTCTGCTTAACCGCAATTACGATGTGGCTAAAAACCTGGCCAGCATTATGGCCAACACCGCACATGGCAGCGGTGGCCAGCCCCCCTACCAGCGTGAACAGGTGCAAGCACTGGCCGGACACATACTGGCAGCAAACACCGGCATCTCTTCTGTATATACCCAATATGAGCCTAATGGCTACGACAACCGCGATGCAGAGTTCAATGCCAGTAATGCGCACAGTTCAAAAGATGGCACGCTGGAAGTTTACTGGATTAGAGAAGGCAGCGGTTTGAAATTTATTCAGACCGAAGATCCGGCCATTAAGTATCTGGATAAGCGCAATGAGTTGGGTCTGCGTGAAGCGGAATGGTATCTGTGCAGCCGCGACACATTGAAACCCTGCCTGATGGAACCCTACATCTTTGAAATTGAACCCGGTAACAGCGCTTTGCTAACGTCTTTAGTGTACCCGGTAGTTAGCCAGGGCCAATTTCGTGGTATTGCCGGTGTTGATATGAACCTGCCGGTATTGCAGCAAGGCCTGATGCGACAAGCCGCTGATTTATATGATGGTAAAGCCCAGCTGTATTTACTGACCGGGCGCGGCATGTTGCTGGCCAGCAATCGCTTTGCCGACAAGCTCGGTAGTGCCCTGCCACAGCTGGACAATGCGTTGTATCAGCAACTGCAGCAAGCTGGCAGTACAGTGTTTGAGTTTAACGAGCAGTTGATTATTAAAAGTCCGATTAAAATAGAAGCCTCTGGCTCTGAGTGGTTTAGTGTTATTGCCGTGCCTAAGGCGCTGGCGCTGCAGGCCGCTGAGCAACTGGCTACGCAGCTGGCAGCAGATGGTCAGAGTACCGCACTGACGATGGTGGGCTTTGGGGTTATTTTGTTGCTGGCGATCATGGCACTGTTAGCGCTGTGGTTAAATGCTGCAACCCGGCCAATTGGCAGTATGAGCAATTTGATGCACCAGTTAGCCGGTGCCGAAGGCGATCTTACCGTGCAGTTGTCTGCCAACAGCCACAGCGAGCTTAACCTGATGGCAGATGGCTTTAATGCGTTTACTGCTAAATTGCGCGATATGATCCGCTCGTTAAAAGGCGCTTCAACTGAGTTACAACAGCAAAGTGCACTAATGGTCAGCACCATTGATAAAACCAGCCAATCGACATCTGTGCAAGCCAATGAAATTCAAAATGTGGTGACGGCGATGCACCAGATGAGCGCCACCGCAAATGAAGTGGCCACACTAGCCAGCAGCACCGCCAGCGGAGCGCAAGAGTCGATCACTGCCCTGAATGAAGCGAATCGTTTACTGCAAAACACTGTAGACGAATTTAAAGGTGTGGCCCGCGATTTTGACAGCAGCAGTCAGAAAGTTGCAGCCGTGGCGAGCAGTAGCCAGGAGATTAATCAGATAACAGAAGTGATCCAGGCCATAGCAGAACAAACTAACCTGTTGGCATTAAACGCCGCCATCGAGGCCGCCCGGGCCGGTGAGCAAGGTCGTGGCTTTGCGGTAGTAGCCGATGAAGTGCGATCTTTGGCTGCCCGCACGCACAGCTCGACCGATCAAATTAAAAAGCTGATTGACAGCTTACAGCGTCAGGTTCAGGACACGGTAGAGCAAATCAGTGTCAGCACCGCCAATGTTGATAAAACAGTAACTGAGGCAGAGGTAGCTTATGACAAATTATCGCAAGCCACCGCCGGCATGTCGGCTATCTCGGACAATGCTTTTCAGGTAGCTGCCGCCGCTGAGCAACAAAATCAGGTCAGTGAAGAAATCAACCGTAATGTCACTGCGATAGGCGACGCCACCCGTGAGCTGGAAAACCTGGCACAGCAAAATTTGCAAATCAGCAGTGCCATTGACCAGGTAACTGAGCGCATTGACAACCAGCTAACCAAACTGCGCTGTGATTAAGTATTGGAGAATAAAACAATGAAAATGTATTTAATACCGGTATTACTGCTGGTTAGCAGTAATACTCAGGCAGACAGTAGCTGGAGCTTCACGCTAACCGGCGCCAGCAATTACTTGTTCAATGGCGTAAGCCAGACCGATAAAAATCCGGCCTTACAACCAAGCTTAAATTGGGATGCCGGCAACGGTTTTTATGCCGGTAGCTGGGCGTCAAATGTCGATTTTGGCGAAGGCACTAAGTTGGAATGGGACGCCTATGTAGGCTACTACACTGAATTGGAAAATGGCTTAGGAATTGACGCCGGCTTTGCCCAGTATACTTACCACGGCATGAGCGACAGCAACAAACTTAACTTCCCAGAATTGTACCTAAAATTTTCGCACTCGGGTTTTAATCTGAATCTGTGGTACAGCTATGATTACTTCGGTTTTGGTGGTGGGCACTATGTGATTATGCTGAACAAAACCATCACTATTAGTGATAATTGGTCATTACTGGTGGGTATGGACCGGTCTACTTCAACCGATACGGACAAATATAGCTGGGAAGGCGACAGCAGCTTTGAACACTGGCAACTGATGTTGCAAACTCAATATCGCGGTCTGAACATTGCTTTTGGTTACCATGATACCAGCCTGAAAGAGCGCTGGGGCGATGCTGCGCTGCTGCTGACGCTCAGTAAAACTTTTAACTGGTAACGGGGGCTGCCGGCTTACCTCCGGGCAATGTCAACGCCAGCAAGGTTGCCAGCAATGCCAGTATGGCTGCAGCGTAAAATGTCTGGCTGGCTCCGACGCCATCCTGCCACAATAAACCAGAGCAATAAGCCCCTATGGCGCCGCCGCCACCAAAAATGACGCCGGCATACAGTGCCTGGCCACGGCTACGTAGTTTTTTAGGGAAAAATTGCTGAATAAACTGCATGGCACAGCTATGTGCTATGGCAAAACTGCCGGCATGCAACACCATGCTAAAGCACAACAGCCAGACATTATCGGCGAAGCTGGCCATCAGATACCAGCGCAACACCGTGAGGCCATAGCATAAGCCCAGCAACAACCGGTAGCTGCGATTGCGCATTAAACTGCCGGCAAAATAAAACGCCACGATTTCGGCAGCAACGGCCAGGCTGATAAACAAGCCGGTTTGGCTGCCGCTATAACCCAGATCACGGCTATACAGCGTAAAAAAGCCGTAAAAAGGCGCAAAGCTCATCTGCAGCAACAAGGCAGCCAGCATAAAACGCACTAACACCGCATTTTTTAGCAGCTGACTAAAGCGCACTGTGGCAGACGTAAGTTCGGCGTTAACGCTAACCGTTGGCAGCAAAAACAAGCTGGCCAGCAGCAACAGCAAAAACAATAGCGCTGACAACGGCAAAAATTCACTGCCAAAGTGCTGAAACAGCCAGCCACCCAGCATCACCAATACGATATAACCGACACTGCCGGCGGTACGAATGCGACCATAGGCCCGGGTGTTATCATTGACAAAAGCAAAGGTGGTTACTTCCAGCTGCGGTAAAATAGCGGTCCAGAAAAAACTAAATAGGGTAAAACCCACTAGCAACGGCCAAAAACCATAGTCGGCAAAGCTGCTAAGCCAGCCAATAGCCGCCAATAACGCGCCTAATCGCATCACCGTAAGTGGCTTGCCACTGCGTTCAGCAATTAACGCCCACACCGACGGCCCAACAATACGGCTGGCGGTAACAATGGCCAGCAGTAAGCCGATATCCGCAGAATTTAACCCGCGACCATCGAGGAACAGGCCAAAATACGGCACAAAGATGCCAAGCACACCAAAATAAGTAAAATAAGCCAGCACTAAGGCTGGCCGGGCAGACATTATTGGCATGGCTAAAGCTATTCTCTGCCGAGACGGGCAATGTCTGGCGTTGTTACCTGCACGTGCATATTTTGGGCGCGGTGGCGCAGATAATGGTCCATCAGCACTATCGCCAGCATGGCTTCGGCAATGGGCACGGCGCGGATGCCAACGCAGGGATCGTGCCGGCCTTTGGTCACCACGTCCACGACTTCACCGCGGGTATTAATACTTTTACCAGGGATGCTGATACTGGAGGTGGGTTTAAGCGCCATACTGACCAATAGATCCTGGCCTGATGAAATCCCGCCCAGTACACCGCCGGCATGGTTAGCACTAAAGCCTTGCGGAGTCAGTTCGTCGCGATGCGTTGAACCGCGCTGCTCCACTACCGCGAAGCCATCACCAATTTCGACTGCCTTGACGGCGTTAATACTCATCATGGCATGGGCAATATCAGCATCGAGACGGTCAAACACCGGCTCGCCCCAACCCACCGGCATATTGCTGGCCACGACATTCACACGGGCACCGACTGAGTCACCGTCTTTTTTAAGCTGACGCATATACTCATCTAAGGCTTCAAGCTTCGACGGATCAGGGCAGAAAAACGGATTATTCTGTACTTCATTCCAGTTCAGGCTGTCCATTTTCACCGGGCCTAACTGCGCCAGATAACCACGGATTTCTATGCCGCATTGCTCACGCAGGTATTTCTTGGCAATGGCGCCTGCCGCAACCCTTACAGCCGTTTCGCGTGCCGACGAGCGGCCACCACCGCGGTAATCGCGGATACCGAACTTATGCCAGTAGGTATAATCGGCATGGCCAGGGCGAAACTGCTCTTTGATGTTAGAGTAATCCTGCGAGCGCTGATCGGTGTTTTCTATCAACAGACCAATACTGGCACCGGTGGTGGTATTTTCAAACACACCAGACAGAATTTTAACCGCGTCTTCTTCGCGCCGCGCTGTGGTGTAGCGTGAGGTGCCGGGTTTACGCCGATCTAAATCCAGTTGTAAATCGTCCGCCGTCAATTGCATACCCGGCGGGCAACCGTCGACAATGCCGCCAATGGCCGGGCCGTGGCTTTCACCAAAGGTGGTGACTTTAAATAACTGTCCAATGCTGTTACCAGCCATCGTTACTCCTAAACCTGCTTAGTCTTTGAATAAATGCTGGCAGCGTTCCAGCTCGCTCTTGCTGATGGCAAACACTCCCAAACCGCCGTGGGCAAATTCAAGCCAGTCAAAGGCGACTTGTGGAAAATCCTCCTGCAACTGCACCATGCTATTGCCGACTTCGCACACCAAAACACCACCGTCGTTTAAATGAGCCGCGGCATCACGCAAAATACGCCGGGTCAGTGCCAGGCCATCAGCGCCAGATGCCAGCCCCAACTCCGGTTCATGCCGGTACTCATCGGGTAAATCGGCCATATCCTCAGCGTCAACATAAGGCGGGTTGGTCACAATTAAGTCATAGCGGGTGCCGGCCAGCGCGTCGTAACCGTCAGATAAAATGGGAAACACTCTGTGCTCCATGCCATGGCTTTCAATATTCAGCTGCGCCACTTCTAACGCATCGGGGCTGATATCAACGGCATCCACCTCAGCCTCATCAAACGCGTAAGCACAGGCAATAGCGATGCAGGCCGAACCGGTACATAAGTCGAGAATATGTGCCGGTGTTTTGCCGGCTAACTGACGGCTAAACTTATCAGCAATTAACTCGGCAATGGGCGAGCGCGGCACCAGCACCCGTTCATCAACATAAAACGGCAGGCCGGCGAAGTAAGCCTGATGCGTTAAATAGGCTGCAGGAATACGTTGCTCAATACGTTGTTGCAAAACGCTAATAAAACTGCGGCGCTCTGCCCGGGTTAGGCGCACCGCAAACAGCTTGTCATCGGTTATCGGCGGTAAATGCAGCACAAAGCTTAACAAGCTCGATGCTTCATCCCAGGGGTTATCGGTACCGTGGCCGAGGTAAATATTTGCCTGATGCATACAGGTTACCGCAAAACGCAACCAATCATGCACGGTGGCCAGTTCTGCGACTGCGTCGCTTATTAATTCGGGGGTAAACAGCAATTCGCCAGTATCGGACATGATGGATGTAAGCTCTTTTTGTAATAACCGGTCAGTTTGAGTAGACTTGCGCCATGCAACGAAAAGCCACCATCAATAGCGGCATTAGTGCCGAAGACAGCCAACTGTTTCGCGAGTCGATAACGGGCGCCAAGCCCATTGCGCAAGACAAGATACCGCCAGTTGTCGCCCCCCGCAAGCAAAAAAGACGTACAGACGTCTCAATAAAGCAGCTTGATGAAAATTTATTCTGGTTCTCTGACGAGTTTGAAGGCTTTGTGGCACAAAGCAGCACCTTAAGCTGGTTACAAAGTGGTGAAGATCCACATTTACCCGGCCGTTTACGCCGCGGTGAATTTCAGCCGGAAGTGCTGCTGGACTTACATGGCATGACGACGCAGCAGGCCAAAACCGAGCTGGCGGGCCTGTTAGCCTACTGCCAGAAACAACAGTTTAACTGTGCTTGTGTGGTCCATGGTAAGGGGCTGGGCATACTGGCAAAGAAAGTACCCAACTGGCTAATACAGCACCCTAATGTACGGGCATTTCATACCGCACCAAAAAGTTGGGGCAAACATGGCGCTTTATTGCTACTACTTAAAACTGACTCGCAGGATGCTGACGCACGGCGTTAAGTAACCATTAAACGCTAATCAGCGCCAGTTCTTGCGGTGACAGGCGTTCCAGTAAACGGCCACTGCCTGCTGGCCGGTAATCAATACAGGCCAGCTGAGCAGTGCTAAATATTGGTGCCTGGCCTGGCTGAGTAAAGGCTTCAACCAGAAAACTCACCAGTGGCATATGCGACACCAGCAGTACCCGCGCATCCGGTTTGGCGCTGATCCGGGCGTCAAAATAACTTTTGAATAATGCTGCGTCACCGTCAGGTACCAACTCCGGTACTATTTCTAACTAGCTGAATGGCGCTTGTTTAGCTAACATCAACTCTGCAGTTTGACAGGTACGCAGATAAGGGCTTGCCCAAATCCAGTCAAAAGCGGCATAGTGTTGTTGTAACCACAGCGCCATCTGGTTTACTTCATGCTGGCCACGGGCGGTAAGCTGACGTTGACTGTCCTGTGATGACAACGGCTCGGCTTCACCGTGACGCATGATAACGAGATTTACCATTAGTTTGACACCATACTGCTCGGGGTTCCCTGTTAACTTACGCGTGGCAGATAACAAAACGCCGGGTAAAAAATTGTGCGCTATGATAATGAAAGTTAGCGCCAAGCGTAACTGCTAATAACGCATAACACATAACCTGTTTATTACTTATCGCTATGACAACGCCACCCAAACGCTGTAACACTGTGGCCGACAAGGATAACCGGATTGAAAAACAGCCAGATATTACAAAGCCCTAATGATCCGCGCCAGTACCGTTATCTTACGCTGAGTAACGGCCTGCGCCTGTTATTGGTGCAACAAAGCGACAGCGACAAAAGTGCGGCGGCGCTGACAGTCAATGTCGGCCACTTTGATGATCCGGCTGATCGCGAAGGCCTGGCGCATTTTCTTGAGCATATGTTGTTTCTCGGCTCAGCACGGTATCCGGCTGCCGGAGAGTATCAACACTTTATCAGCCACCATGGCGGCAGCCACAACGCCTGGACCGGCACCGAGCACAGCAGCTTTTATTTTGATATCGATGATGCCTTTTACGCCGAAGCGTTAAGTCGTTTTGCCGACATGTTTATCCAGCCGCTATTTAGCAGCGATTATGTCGAAAAAGAGCGCCACGCCATAGAAGCCGAGTTTTCACTGAAACTAAAAGACGATGGCCGGCGTATTTATCAGGTACACAAAGAAAGCATCAACCCGGCCCACCCCTTTGCCAAATTTTCAGTCGGTAATTTATCCACCCTGGCCGACACCGCAGCCGGTAGCCTGCAGCAGGCGCTGAAAACGTTTTTCGAGCAACAGTACAGCGCCAGCCGGATGACATTGACACTGGTGTCGGCCCGGCCACTGGCAGAGCTTGCCGCGCTGGCAGAGCAGCACTTTGCTGCTATCAGCGCGCATTTACCAGCAAAGCCGGCGCTAAGCGTACCGCTGTATTTGCCCGAGCATCAGGGCATTGCATTACACATTCAACCCCATCGCGATAGCCGCAAACTGGTGGTCAGCTTCGCCATGCCGGATATACAGCGCTGGTACCGGCATAAACTAATCAGCTTTATTGCTCATCTGTTAGGCGACGAAGCTGACGGTTCTTTGCTAAGTTACCTGAAACAACTGGGGCTGGTAAACCAACTGAGTGCCGGCGGTGGTATTGACGGCAGTAACTACAAAGACTTTACCGTTGCATTTGAGCTGACAGACAACGGCCTGCAGCAGCGCGACACTATTTTACAGGCCTTGTTCAGTGCTATTGCCTTGCTTAAGCAGCAGCCGCTACCACAACAACTGTTTGCCGAGCGGCAAAAACTGCTGCACTGGGCTTATTTATACCAGGAGCCGGCAACAGCGCTGCAAACAGCCAATCACTTGTCGGTGAGTTTGCAACATTACCCTGCAGAAGATGTGATCTTTGGCGACTACCGTATGGAGCCACCGGATGAGCAGCTATACCAGCAGGTATTGGCGTATCTGTCGCCAACGAATATGCGTCTGATGCTGATAGCCCCGGATGCGCCGGCAAACCGGCAAGCGCGCTGGTACCTTACTCCCTACAGTATCGAACAGCTGCCAAAGGCTTTGCTTAGCGCGCTGGCACAACAAAGCAGCAACAGTGCTATCTGCTTGCCGTCAAGTAATCCGTATTTACAGGGCGATATCCATTTACTGGACGAACAGGCGCACCAGACAGAGCCGCAGCTGCATTATCAGGATGACAGTTTAAGCCTGTGGTATAAGGCAGATACTGAGTTTGCCTCGCCCAAAGGCCATTGTTTTGTTCAGCTTAGCTTAGCGCACAGTATTGCATCCTGCGCCAACATGGCCGCAACCCGGCTGTGGGTTGAACTGTTTCTGGACAATATTAACCAAAGGTTTTATCCGGCCACTACAGTTGGCCTGGTGTATCAGGCACATGTGCAACATCAGGGTATTAGTCTGCATACCAGTGGCCTGAGCAATAACCAGTTGCAACTGCTGGACGACTTACTGCAACAGATGCCAGGGCAACAATTTAGTGCCGAGCGCTTTGAAGAGCTGAAAACACAATTGTACCGGCATTGGCGTAACAGCAGTAAAAACAAACCGGTCGCGCGCCTGTTTAGCCAATTGTCAGCCTTGTTGCAACCGCACAATCCGGAAATTGACCAGCTGGCAGACGAGCTGGCGCAACTTAGTTTTACGGATTTTTTGCAGTTTCATCGCCAGCTATGGCAACAGGTGCATATTGAAGCCCTGCTGCTGGGTAACTGGCCGTTACAGCAAGCAGATCAGCTGCAGCAGATTTTGCAGCGCTGGCAACAACAACTGTCATCAACAGCCACCCGCCCGGCTATCCGCAGTTTAACCATTCGCGATCTGGGCCCGGTTTGGCTGCAGCAAAACGTCGAGCACAGCGATCAGGCACTGGTCATTTACTTGCCGGCCAGTGCAGCTACCGTCGATAATACCGCGCTGTTTATGCTGGCAAACCATTTGCTATCTCCGGAATACTTTCATCAGCTGCGCACCGAGCAACAACTAGGTTATCTGGTAGGTACCGGTTATGTGCCGGTAAATATGTTGCCCGGTGTGGCGTTTTACGTGCAATCACCTAATACCGACTGCAATACGTTGTATGAAGCCACGGTAATGTTTTTCCGCGCTTTTTTAGCCGATACTGAAGCGCTGACGGCAGACGAGTTTATTGATATGAAACAGGGCTTGCTGGCGCAGTTACAGGAGCGGGACAATAGCTTAGGTGCCCGCGCCAAGCGCTTCTGGCTGGCCATAGGCCAACAGGACAACCGTTTTGATCTGACCCAGCGCTTAATCAGCGCATTACAGCAACTTGAATTAACGCAGTTTGTGCAGTTTTTACACCAACTGCTACGGCCAGACTACAATGCGATATTTCTGGCTACTTCCGCCCCTGGTCAGCACAGCCATTTAACGACACAAAGTGCCGAGCAAATACGACAGCAATTGCTGTTAATGCAAAATGGCTTTGACAGTACTAATAAAGTTTTATAACGTGGAGCTTCCTGTACCCGACTAGCAGCCATAAGTGTCGTTAAAACAAAAAATAATTATAATAATCAGTGTTTTTCTACTGGCTATTTTACCTTTTAGCTTATATGCCTTCAGTTGGAGCAATATCGAGCCCTACACCCTGAGTTTAGTGTTGCTTTGCTCCTTTGCGGCCTTACTGCTGGCACATATCAGTATTGTAAAAATGCGCCGCTACCAACTTAAGCTGGAGCAAAGTGAAGAGCGCCTGCGTTTGTCGTTATGGGGCAGCGGCGATGAACTATGGGACTGGAAAATCAGCAGCAACGAGCTGTACCGCTCCAGTTCCTGGTTAAACCCGGTAGAGTTACAACCGAAAACCGAAGACTTCCCCCCCAACCGGCAGCTGATACATCCGCAGGATTTGGATAGGGTCAGTGCGCTGTTGCAGGAACATTTTAGCGGCAGAACTGCCTATTTCGAAGCAACCTACCGTATTAAAACCGCCGACGACAGCTGGACCTGGGTGTTAGACCGGGGCAAAGCCGTGGCCTTTGCCACAGATGGCAAACCAAGCCGGATGACCGGCACATTAAAAAATATCAATCTGCTAAAACAAACCGAAGAGCAATTACAGCTGTTTGCCCGCTGTTTGCATAATATTTCTGATGCAGTGGTAATTTGTGACACCGACTTTGTCATTCTTGATGTTAACCCGTCGTTTAGTCAGATCACCGGCAAAAGCCGCCAGCAAGTGTTACAGCAACGTTTCGAACTCAGTTTATACCCCAGCCGTTTTATGTACGATATCCGCCAGAAACTAAGCCAAAGCGGCAGTTGGAAAGGCGAAATTCAGGAACAACGGCCGAACGGCGAACTGTATCAGGCCGAATTGGCAATCGATCAGATCAAAGATGAACAAGGCAACGTAAGCCAATATGTTGCTGTTTTCTCTGATATTACTGAGCGAAAACTGCGTGAAGCAGAGCTAAGCCGGCTAGCCAACAGCGATACCCTTACCGGCCTGCCCAACCGCGCAGTATTTATGCAAAAGCTCGGAGATTTGGTCAGCCATCGCAGTGAACATGCGTTACTGGTGTTCGATCTGGATAACTTTAAAAAGATAAATGATTCACTCGGCCACGAATTGGGTGACCGGCTGCTATGTAAACTGGCCGAGCGCCTGACCAACCATGCCAACTATTGCGATAAATTGTACCGTCTGGGTGGGGACGAATTTGCTTTGCTGCTGGAGCAAACCAATGATTTAGCTTATATCACTGCGCTGGCCAAAGAGCTGTTAGGTCAGATTAACCAACCTATACAGGTGCACCAACACGATTTAGCCATCACCAGCAGTATCGGCATAGTGCTGTTCCCTGATGACGGTGCCGATCCGCAAGCATTGCTGCGCAACGCCGATACGGCTATGTATCATGCGAAGAGCCAGGGTGCTAACCGCTATTTGTTTTTTAATGACTCGATGAACAAACAGGCGGTAAAACGGCTGCAGATTGAAAACTTAATCCGCTATGGCTTGAAAGAAGACTATTTTGTCGTTTACTACCAACCGAAAATGGACATTGTCAGTGGCCATTTAGTCGGGATGGAAGCGCTGGTACGTTTTATTACCCCCAAAGGCGGTTTGATAAGCCCGGCCAGCTTTATTCCGGTAGCCGAAGAAACCGGCCAGATCATTGAAATTGGTGAAGTGGTGCTACGTAAAGCCTGCCGTGATGTAAAAACCTGGATAGATCAGGGGCTGTTTCATGGCAGGGTGGCGGTTAACTTATCGTCACGCCAGTTTAGCCTGCCATTTTTGTGTGAACTGATAGACGATACCCTGCAGCAAACCGAGCTGCCCTCATACCATCTGGAACTGGAAATTACCGAAGGCACCGTGATGCAATCGCCACCTCAGGCGATTGAAACCATGAAAAAACTGCGGGCGCGTGGCATTCACCTGGCGATGGATGATTTTGGTACCGGCTATTCATCACTGGCTTATTTAAAGCAGTTTCCGCTTAATACGCTGAAAATAGACAAAGCCTTTATTGACGATATGAGTAACGCCCGCGGCCGTAATATGGTCGATACCATTATGACCATAGCGCACAACCTTAACCTGACTGTAGTAGCAGAAGGCGTAGAACAGTCTGAGCAGCTGGATATGCTGCGCAAGCTGCGTTGTGATGTGATACAGGGTTATTATTACAGCAAGCCGCTGAGTGCAGCTGATTTCAGCCAGTTTTTACAGCAACAAAAGCAGCAGCGCAACCGGCTGAATGCGGTGCCCATACGCTGATGCAATATAGCAGCAAGTACAAAAAAGCCCCGTAAACGGGGCTTTTTTGTTTAATCTGAGTCGGTTTCGACGTAGGAGAAATCGTCACTGCCGTCGGCAATACGTTTCTTGCCGAATACGGTGTGAAACTTGCGTTTCTCAGCCAGACGCTGTTTATATTTCATCCAGGTTTTTTCGTAAACGCTAGCGGCTTCAGCTTCGCCTTTACATACCTGCACAAAGCGTGATTCTTCGTCATTTACCGGTGCACGGCTACCCTGCTCCAGCTCCTGCATTGCCACCCCATGTTTCTCCAGCATATTACCTTCTGCCAGAGTAAAGCGCCCGGACCGCGTAAATCCTTTCGGGAAATTACGGTCATCGAAAAAGCGACGGGTAGCGACAAAACTTTGCTGCATCACTTTTTTCCTCTAATCTCGTTGAATATCAAGCCAGCCTGTTTAAACTGTGCGGAGTATGGTTAACAAAAACAGCGCAGTAAAACAAATATTTTTTATCGACACCATAAAATAACTACAGGATTAAATTTGGATACCGAACTACTTAAAACCTTTATTGAAGTTCAGCGCACCCGACATTTTGGTAAAGCCGCCGAAAATCTGTATCTCACTCAGTCTGCCGTCAGTTTTCGTATCCGTCAGTTAGAGCAACAATTGGGCGTAAATCTGTTTAGCCGCTATCGTAATAATATTCAGCTTACCGCTGCGGGTGAGCGTTTGTTACCCCACGCCGAAGCCATGCTAACCGCATTACAACGGGCAAAGCAGGATGTTGCGGTAAGCGCTGAGCAAGCCGTGCAGTTATCCATTGCTGCCACCGCCAATATTTGGGATGCCTTTTTACTGCAGGGTTTTATAAGTGTACAGCAGGCCTTACCCGGGCTGTCGTGGCGGGCTGAATCGCTTGGCCGCGAGCAAATTGCCCGGCTGGTATTGGAGCGACATCTGGATTTAGCGGTACTGTTTGACGCACCCAAAGTAGACGAAATGCAAATTGATAAGCTGGGCGATATTCAGTTGTTGCCGGTTACCACCCATAGCGACCGTACTGTACACAGTGCCATGCAACAACAATACATCCTGGTAGACTGGGGCACTGCTTTTGATATTCAGCATGCCAGGCACTTTCCTGAGCTGCCACCACCGCAATTACGCACTGGTAGCGCCCGTATCGCGCTGGAACTCATGCAGCAAAGGGGAGGTTCAGCTTATTTGCCGCAAACCATGGTGAAGCCATTGCTGGACGATGGCAGCCTGCATTTAATTACCGACGCGCCGGTAATGCAACGCGAGCTGTTTGCCGTATCGCTGCCAAAAGCTGCACATCGGGTAAAAATAGCCGACATTATTACCCAGCTAAGAGCCTTGTTGTCCGCAAACAAGTAAGCCTCAGCGCGGGGCCAGCCCCTGGTTGTTAGCGTTAAGGCCGAAACCAGACGGCATTACCGCCCTGCACTTTACGCAGTAACAAGCGTTTATGACTGGTAAACAGCGGCAGTAGCAAGGGGCCGCTAATTAACGCGGCCACAGCCCAGCGCAGTGCTGTCATGCCACTGCGTAAGGCGGCAATATAAACACCTACTGCAGTTAATAACCAAACCAGGGGTAATACTAACACCCGACACTCCAGAGACAGCTTACAACAAGGCCGGCTATTATAGCGCTGCTTAGCCGGCCTTGCTGTTAACTTTTGGTTGAATATTAGCCTGCTATAACACCTTGGCTTTAACAGCCCTGCCAAAGCGATAACGCGTTGGCAGGGCCTTTAACGGTATAGCGGGTTAGGCATAAAATTTTTGTTGCTGCTCAGCCATCTGTACCAACAAGGCTGCAGGGGCAAAGCGGCTACCAAAGCGGCTTTCCAGATTACGCAGTTGCGCCAGTAAGTTAGCCGCACCGAGCTGATCGATATAACGGAAAGGTCCGCCCAAAAACGGCGGGAAGCCTATACCAAAGATCGCACCGATATCACCATCACGGGCCGAGGCGATAATGCCCTCTTCCAGCGTACGCACCGCTTCGTTTAGCATTTGTACCATGCAACGGCTGGCTATTTCATCAGTGTTCAGCCGTGGTGCTGGCGTCACGCCCAGCACTCTGTAGACCGTTTCATCAACCAGCTTTTTGCCTTTTTTGGCATTTTTGCCGTACAGATAAAAGCCCTTTTCGGTTTTCTTGCCTTTGCGACCATCCGCCAGCAATTTATCAAAGGCGGCTGGTGCGACAAAGCGCTCGCCTAATTCTGTCGCCAGAATTGGCGAAATTTTTGCGCCGACATCGATACCGACTTCGTCAAGCAAGGTTACCGGCCCTACCGGAAAGCCAAATTTAACTAATGCTTTGTCAATTTTCTCTACCGGCTCGCCTTCCAGCAAAATGTTAGCGGCTTCATTCATATACAGCGCCAGGATACGGTTAACATAAAAACCGGCGCCATCTTTGACCACTATCGGCGTTTTACCTTGCTTGCGGGCAAAGGCCACTGTGGTGGCGATAGTTTCTGCAGAGGTTTTTTCATGCGCTATGACTTCCACCAGCGGCATCTTATCGACCGGTGAAAAATAATGCAGACCGATAACATTTTCAGGCCGTGTTGCTTTAGCGGCAATTTGCCCAATCGGCAGTGAGCTGGTGTTACTGGCAAAAATGGTGTGCTCTGCACAGTGTTGCTCAATGTCCGCTACCATTTGCTGTTTTAAGGCAAGATCTTCAAATACCGCTTCTACCACGATGTCCGCATCGTGAAAGCCGCTGTAATCGGTGCTGCCAGTCATCAGTAACAATTGTTTTTGCATCTCGGTTTTACTGATAAAGCGACGCTTAAACTTTTTCTGCAGTAGCGAATAGCTGTATTTCAGCGCATTGCTGATCCCCTGCTGATTAATATCCTTGATCCTGACCGGTATGCCGGCTTTAGTTGCAGTGACATTGGCTATGCCACCGCCCATTAAACCACCACCCAGCACCGCCGCTTTACGCACTTTATTTGGCTTAGTGTCGCCGGCCCCGCTTTCTTTTTTCATTTGCGTGGTGGCAAAAAACAGGCTGCGCAGCGCGGCTGACTCTTTAGTCATACACAGCTCACCAAAGGCTTTGGCTTCTGCCGCCAGGCCCTCTTGCATACCATTGTCGACACCGGTTTTAATTACATCGAGAATTTTTAACGGCGCCGGATAGTTACCCTGCGTTTTTTTCAGCGTCTGCTTACGCGCCTGGCTAAACAGTACATTACGACCAAACGGCGTGCGCTCCAGCACCTTGCCTACCAGGTTCAGCTTTATCTGCTCACGCTGTGGCTTACCCTTTAATGCCCGCTTTACCGCAGCGTCGAGCAAAATACTGTTGGGGACCACTTCATCCACCAGGCCAGCTTTTTTCGCCTGCGCTGCACGCAACTGCTTGCCGGTAAGGATCATGTCCAGGGCTTTTTGTAAGCCAACCAAACGTGGCAAGCGCTGGGTACCACCGCTGCCAGGCAATAAGCCCAGCTGCACTTCAGGTAAGCCCAGTACGGTTTTGCTGTCGTTGGTTGCCACCCGGGCATGGCACGCCATAGCCAGCTCTAAACCACCACCTAAACAAGGGCCATGAATAGCCGCCACCAGCGGGATAGATAATTGTTCCAGTTGGGCAAACATCTGCTGGCCCATGCGGCCAATGGCTTGCGCTTCTTCTGCCGTTTTGCAGCCATCCAGCATCGAAATATCGGCGCCAGCGATAAAGGAATCGGCTTTACCACTGATAAATACCAAACCTTTTAATTGCGTATTGGCGTTAATTTCCGCTAAAAGTGCGCTGATTTCGTCGGCAAAGGCGGCTTTTAATACGTTCATCGACTCGCCGGCGATGTCCATAGTGATCACGCCTATCTGATCATCGCGAATTTGCAGGCTGAAACTGTTCGTTGTTGTCATTATTCTGTCTCCACAATCATCGCAGCGCCTAAACCACCTGCGGCGCAGGCAGTGGTTAAGCCTATACCACCACCACGACGTTTTAATTCATTTAACGTTTGTACAATCAAGCGGGTACCGGTTGCGGCAAACGGATGGCCATAAGCCAAAGAGCCGCCCTGTACGTTAAACCGCGCCATATCAATCTCGCCTATGGCTGCTGCGCGGCCGAGTTTTTCTGCGGCAAACTTTTTACTGGCAAACATCTTCATGTTAGCCAGCGTCTGGGCGGCGAAGGCTTCATGCATTTCAATCAGGGTTAAATCATTCAGCGACATACCAGCACGGTCCAGTGCTATTGGCGTAGCGTACGATGGCCCCATTAACATGTCATCGTAAACATCAATAGCGGCAAAAGCATAGCTGCGGATATATCCCAGCGGCGTGTAACCCAGCGCTTTAGCCCGGCTTTCCGTCATCATCAGTACCGCAGAGGCACCATCGGTCAGCGGTGTGGCATTCGCTGCCGTTACCGAGCCGTGCACCCGGTCAAATACCGGTTTTAATTTAGCGTATGACTCCAGCTTTGAATCCTGACGAATATTGTTGTCCATCTCCAGAAAACGTGAGTAAGGCTCAACATGGGCCGTCATTACTTCCTGTTGCATCACACCACTTTGCCAGGCCTGGGTAGCCAGTGTATGTGAGCGGTGCGCCAAAGCATCCTGATCGGCACGGCTGATACCATGGGTTTTTGCCATTTGCTCGGCAGTGTCACCCATCGATAAGCCGGTGCTGTATTCAGCAACGGCCGGCGGTACCGGTAATAAGTCTTTTAAGCCCAGACGGCGGAAAATCGCCAGTTTCTGGCCAAAAGTACGGGCTTTGTTCAGATCAACCAGCGCGCGCGCCAGCTTTTTACTCACGCCGATAGGCAATACCGAGCTGGAGTCTGCCCCGCCAGCGATAGCAATCTGCGTCACACCTGCCAGCATGGATTCCGCAACACTGACCACCGATTGAAAACTGGTCGCACAGGCGCGGCTAACGCTAAAGGCATCCGTGTGCACCTGCATGCCGGTACCTAACACGATTTCACGGGCAATATTTGGCGCTTCGGGCATTTGCACGACCTGGCCATACACCAGCTGTTCAATCAGCTTAGGGTCCAGTTCACTGCGGATCAGCAGTTCATTAACCACCAGCTTGCCTAAATCCAGTGCCGACACACC
Organism: Rheinheimera muenzenbergensis; assembly: GCF_036984005.1. Lineage (NCBI taxonomy): Bacteria > Pseudomonadati > Pseudomonadota > Gammaproteobacteria > Chromatiales > Chromatiaceae > Rheinheimera > Rheinheimera muenzenbergensis. The sequence goes on along the minus strand of NZ_JALAAR010000018.1, from coordinate 61,499 downwards.
ATGAAATTCTGTCGCCTGCTTGGCAAAAGGGGTACGCAAACCCGAAACGATTGCGATGCGATCGCCCTGACGGGTGCTTAGGTTAATTGACGCGCTCATAGTGTTCCTCTTGTTATCATAAGACAGGTCTGACCTGTATTGTTAGCATCGATTGTAGCGACAGTCGTTGAAAATTAAAACACTTGTTTTAATGCAAACGGAACCATATTTAGGTTATAACGTCTTAGCCTAGCCCGTTTTATTGGGCATTGGCGATAAAACAATCAATAAATCCAGATAATTAAGATTGAATAAATTATGGTGAATGCATTTTCCGGCTTAAAAGCCTATCTCGACAGCCAGGTGCTGGGTCAAGCTGATTTAACTGAAGGTATCTTGCTGGCATTGCTGGCCAATGGCCATTTATTAGTCGAAGGCCCGCCTGGGCTGGCAAAAACCCGCGCGGTTAACGCGTTAGCTCAGGGGGTAGAAGGTCAGTTTCACCGTATTCAGTTTACCCCGGATCTGCTGCCGGCCGATTTAACCGGTACTGACATCTACCGGCCGGAAACCGGCCAGTTTGAATTTCAATCCGGGCCGCTGTTTCATCATATTATTCTGGCCGATGAAATAAACCGCGCACCGGCAAAAGTACAGTCCGCTTTACTTGAAGCCATGGCAGAAAAGCAGGTTACCGTTGGCCGCAAAACCTATCCACTGCCAGAATTATTTTTAGTTATGGCGACACAAAACCCACTGGAGCAGGAAGGCACCTATCCACTGCCGGAAGCCCAGCTCGACCGTTTTCTGTTGCATTTAAAAGTCGACTACCCGGATGCCGCGACAGAACTGGCTATCCTGCAATTAACCCGCAACGAGGCATTAAGCGGCAGCCAGACCCAGGTTGCAGCGATAAGTCAGGCCGATATTTTTGCCGCCCGCAAAGCCATTTTACAAATTCATCTGGCCGATAGCCTGCAGCATTATATCGTGGCGCTGATCATGGCAACGCGCGATGCCAAAGCTTACAGCGACACGCTGGCCAGTTGGATTGGCTATGGCGCCAGCCCGCGTGCCACCATAGCGCTGGAACGCTGCGCCCGCGCCAAAGCCTGGTTGCAAGGCCGTGATTTTGTTACCCCTGACGATATTCAGGCGGTATTTCACAATGTACTGCGTCATCGTTTAATTCTAACCTATGCTGCCGAAGCAGAAGGCATTAGCAGCGATGACGTATTAGACGAAATCCTGCGCCTGGTACCTACAGCCTGATATGAGCCAGACATTGTCTTCCCAGCAATGGCTGGCACAAAACGGTACTAACGCTATCGATATCGGTTTAACCGAGTTACTCTGGTATCAGCGTTATACCAAGGTGCTGGACCTGACCCCGCGTATGGCCATTCACAGCAAGCTGGCCGGTACTTATCTGGCCAAAAGCAAAGGCCGCGGCATGGAGTTTGATGAAGTACGCCATTACCAGAATGGTGATGATGTGCGTACCATCGACTGGCGTGTTACAGCACGCACCGGCAAAGTACATACCAAGCTGTTTCGTGAAGAAAAAGAACGGCCGGTGTTTATCCTGACCGATCTTGGCGATAGCATGCGCTTTGGCAGCTGCTTGCTGTTTAAATCGGTGCAGGCGGCCCATCTGGCAGCGTTAATTGCCTGGCATGTTAAACAACGTGGCGATAAGCTCGGCGGCCTGGTGTTTAATGCAAATCAGCATATTGAACTTAAACCACAAAGCCGCAGCCATGGCGTATTACGCTATTTTCATGCGCTAACCGAAGTACATCAGCATACTAGTGGCCACCGCGGCCTGTCGCTTGATACCGCGCTTAGCCAGTTAAGACGTTTGGTGCGCCCGGGTAGCCTGGTATATGTGTTATCAGATTTCAGTCAGTTCAGTGAAGATGGCCTGCGCCATATCCGTGCTATTCGCCAGCATAATGAAGTAACCTGCTGCCCGGTAACTGATCCGCTGGAGCTGGCATTACCGAGCGGCAGCAATGGCCTGGCCGCTGTCAGCGACGGCGCGACGACCGGCTATATCGAACTGGGCAGCGATACGATACAACAGCGTTACGCCAGTGCGCAGCAGCAATTGCAGGCACAGTTAAAACAGCAAATCAGTCAGTTAGGCTGCAAATGGCTGCCAATTACTGCCGCCGAGCCTGTGCTTAGCCAACTGGAGAGAAAAAACCATGGCTAACACCCACTCCCCACTGGACCAGCTGGCCGACATCAGCGAGCCAGCTTTAGTAAATGCTTTTGCTCTGCCGCCGCTGGCCTGGTTTGCCGTTGCGGTGCTTGGCGCTGGCTTACTCTATGTAGCATGGCGCCTGTACCGGCGCTGGCGATTTTTTGCAGCCAAACGTCAGGCATTAGCGCTACTGGCTACGCTGGCCGGTAAAGCCGACAGTGCCAGCCAGATTAATCAGCTACTAAAGCGCGTGCTGCTGCATTATCAGCATGCGCATCCGGCTCTGACATTACCGGTGGCTCAATGGCAAAGCTGGCTGGCAGCAGGCCACAGCGCCACGGTGCCTGATCTGACGAACCTGCTATACAGCCCCAGCGCTGACCCGCTCGCCAATGAGCAATTTTACCAGTTTGCCCAGGGCTGGCTGCAAAGCTACAACGGCAAGGCCCCGGCCGATTACACCAGCGGAGGCCAGCATGCTTGAATTTGGTTACCCCTGGCTGGCATTGGCCGTATTGTTACCCTTGTTACTTAGGGTGCGCCGGCAAAGTGGTAGCGAAACAGCGCTTAAACTGCCTGCACTGGCCAAACTGGCCGGCAATACCGCACAAAGCTCAGGCCCACGCTTTGGCTTTCGCACAGTTTTAGCCAGTTTGCTTTGGCTGGCTTTGGTGATCGCAGCCATGCAACCACGCTGGTTAGGCGAACCCGTGACACTGCCGCAGCAAGGGCGCGATCTGATGTTAGCACTGGATTTATCCGGCTCGATGGAAATTGCCGATATGCAGTTACAAGGTCAGAGTATCAACCGGCTTGATGCGGTAAAACTGGTGATCAGTGACTTTATCCGCCGTCGCCAGGGTGATCGGATCGGGCTGATTTTGTTTGCCGACGCCGCCTACCAGCAAACACCGCTAACCTTTGATTTAACCACAGTACAAAAAATGCTCGACGACAGTGTATTGCGTCTGGTGGGTACCCGCACGGCGATTGGCGAAGCTATCGGCCTGGCGGTAAAACGGCTGAACACCTATGAAAGCAGCAATAAAGTGCTGATTTTGCTAAGTGACGGTGCCAATACTGCCGGTAATATTCAACCGCTGGAGGCGCTGCAACTGGCTAAAGCTGCCGGTGTTAAAATTCATACTGTCGGTGTCGGTGCCGAGCAAATGGTGCAGCACAGTGTGTTAGGCCGGCGCATGGTAAACCCATCACAGGATCTGGACGAACGCTTGTTAACACAACTGGCTGAAGATACCGGTGGCCGGTATTTTCGTGCCCGCGATTTAAACGAGCTAAACCAGATTTATCAGCTGATAGACCAGCTGGAACCGATAGAGCGTGACACCCTGACATACCGGCCACAACGCAGCTTGCTGCACTGGCCGCTGGCGTTGGCGTTGTTATTATCTTTTGTAATGGCGGTGGTAAATATCTACTGGCGTGGGATAGTTAAACATGTTGTCTGATTTGCATTTACTCCGGCCCTGGTGGCTGCTGGCGCTACTGCCAGCCCTGCTGCTGGCGCTGCTGCTATATCGCTACCGGCATCAGCAAAGCCCGTGGCACAATCTTATTGCTGTACATCTGCAACAGGTGTTGCTCGGTGGCCAACAGTTAATACGACGTCAGCCCTTCGCTTTGCCGCTACTACTGCTGTGCTGGTTTATCAGTGTGTTAGCTCTGGCGGGCCCCAGCTGGCAAAAAGTTCCGCAGCCGGCATTTGCCCTAAAAAAAGCCACCGTACTGGTGCTGGATTTATCGATGTCGATGCGTGCCACCGATATGGTACCCGACCGTCTGACGCAACAGCGTTTTAATGCGCTGGACTTCACTGACGAACTTGCAGAGGGTGAACTGGCATTATTGGCATTTGCCGGCGATGCTTTTGTAATATCCCCGCTGACACCGGATCACAATAATATCCGTTTATTGATCCCTGATTTGAAACCGGAAATTATGCCGGTGCAAGGCTCTAACTTACTGGCGGCAATACAGCAGGCTGGCAAGCTGTTGCAGCAGGCCGGTTATCCGCGCGGTGATGTGGTGGTGTTTACCGATGGCTTCGACAATGGCAGCTATCGTGACATTCAGGATCTGTTGAATAACTGGCCGCACAGGTTGTCGGTGTTAGCCTTTGGTTCCGCCGACGGCGCGCCCGTACAACAAGAAAACGGCGAGCTGCTGAAAAATGCTCAGGGTGGCGTGGTGATCCCCAAAGTGCCGCTGACACAGCTGGCAAGTCTGGCACGCAGCGGCGGTGGTGTCTTTACAGCAGCGACGGCTGGCGGTAACAATTTAGCCGGCATTCTGGCTTTACCTGCTTTGTCGCCATTGGATCAGGCCGATAGTAATAAGCAAATACAGGGCGATCAGTGGTATGACAGCGCCATCTATCTGGTGTGGCTGTTACTGCCGCTGGTACTACTGCAGCGCAAATACAGTCCGTTGCTGGCGCTGAGCTGTCTGATGATAGTGCCGCGTCCGGCTGCCGCGTTCGAATGGCGCGATCTGTGGCAAACCAAACAGCAACAGGCGGTACAGGACTACAACGCCGGCGACTTTGCCAACGCGCAGGCCAAGTTTAGCCAGCCGTTATGGCAAGGCAATGCAGCTTATCGTCAGGGCGACTACCAAAGTGCAGAACAGGCATTTCGTCAGGCGATAACCAACAATGATAATCCTGTGTCGGCCTGGCATAACCTCGGCAATAGCCTGGCACAACAGCAACGCTATGAAGAAGCATTAGAAGCCTATCAGCAGGCGTTACAGCAAAATGCCGACTTTAGCCCGGCGCAGCAAAACGCTGAACTGATGCAGCAGCTAATGCAACAGCAACAGCAGCAACAAGATCAAAAGCAGCAGCAAAAAGGTTCTGACCAGCAGCAACAAGACAGCCAGCAACAACAGTCGCAAGACAGTGATGACGCTGAGCAGCAAGGCGATGCTGATCAGGCTTCAGCCGACGATCAGCAAGGCGAAAATGCTGAGCAACAACAGGCCGCTGAGCCGCAACAGCAGGAACAACAACAGCAAGAGACTGCCGCCGCGCAACCTCAGCAGGCTGAGCAACAAAACAGCGAAGCGGAACAACCGGCCGAACAGCAAAAAGCGGTGCATGAAGCCTGGCCTGATGCCACACCTGAACAACAACAGCAATTAGAGAACTTGCTGCGCAAAGTGCAGGATGATCCGGCGCTGCTGCTGCGCAATAAAATGTATTTAGAGTATTTAAAACGGCAGCAACAACGCCTGCCAAAAGGAGTAGATCAACAATGGTAAGAGTTTTGCTTTTAGCCGTTGCAGCGTTTGTTGGTGTGGTACTCAGTACGTCAGGCTATGCCATGTCATCCTTAACTGCCAGAATTGATAAAAACCCGGCATTGCAAGGCGAAGCGGTAACGCTGGAACTGATTGCTGACAGCAGGCTGCCGGCCGATGCCATTAATTTTCGGGTGCTGGAGCAAGACTTTGGCGTTATGGCACCTTCAGTAAGCAGCAGTACACAAATTATCAACGGCCAGTCTAGTCAAAGCACCAGCTGGAAAGTGGTGCTGTTACCCAAAAAAACCGGTGAACTGACTATACCGGCCTTTAGCGCACAAGGGTTTAGCAGCGCCCCTATTGTACTTAAGGTATTGGATCAACAAGTTAATACCGCAGCTGGCGCAAATACCGAACTGTTTTTACGCTCAGAAATAGAACAGCAGCAATTGTATGTGCAGCAGCTGAGCTATTATCAGGTAACCATTTTTTTTAACGGCGACTTACAACGTGGTTCGCTGTCAGAGCCGGTAGTAGATGGCGCCAGTGTTGTGCAGGTGGGCCAGGATGTCGAAGGCTCTGAACTGGTTAATGGCATTCGCTACCGTACCATTACCCGCCGCTATGCACTGACACCACAGCGAAGCGGCAATTTTACTATCAGTGCGCCTACCTTCAGTGGTGAAATGATCGACCGGGACAGTGCCCGCTATAACTATTTTGCCCGCACCAAAACGGTGGTGCAACAAGGTCAGCCAGTTGAGATCAGCGTACAGGCTATACCTGATAATTTTCCCGGTGACTGGTTGGTTGCAGGCCTGGTCACCTTAACCGAAGAATGGAGCCCGGATGTCACCACACTGAAGCAAGGTGAGCCGGTAACCCGTATTATTACCTTATCTGCAGTCGATGTAGCCGAAAACCAATTGCCGCAAATAAATCAGGGCTTCCCGGACGGCTTGCGGCTATACCAGGAGCAACCCCAGGCAAAAAGTGCGCAGCGCAATGGGCGTTTGGTTGCACAAAAAGTGTTTACCACGGCCGTAATTGCCAATAAAGCCGGTGAACTTGAGCTGCCCGAGCTGGTACTGCCCTGGTGGAACAGTAAGACTAATCAACTTGATTATGCCCGGCTACCGGCGCGACGCCTGACGGTTGAAGCTGGTTCAGCCGCAGCCACGACGCCGGCTGTAGCAGCGCTGAACAACAGCGCCAATACTGCTATGCCACAAACGGCACAGGCCATTACCGCGCCGGCGTCAAACTGGCACTGGAACCATTTAAGCAGCCTGTTATTGGCTTTGTGGCTAAGCAGCGCCTTAGTGTGGTATCTGTTGTGGCAACGTAAGCCCGTGCATCAGCCCGTAGCGGCGGTTTCAAGCCGGGTTAAATTTGATCAGCGCAAACTTAAAGCCGCCTGTAAACAAAACGATGCCGCAGCGGCCAAAGCCGAGCTGTTGCGTTTTGCCCGCCAGCAGCACGATAAAGGTTGTCATTCGCTGACAGAATTAGCAAAGCAGCTGGCCGATGCCGACTTACAGCAGCTGTTGCTGCAGCTGAACGCCGCCTTGTACAACCCCGCCGCCAGTCAGTGGCAAGGTGAGTCGCTATGGCAAAGTTGGCAACGCTATCAGCAACTTCAACAGACTAGTCCGGCTGACAACAAGCTGGCTGGCTTATATCCGCATAACCGATAAACCGCGGCATTGAGCAGGGATAGTGCTCAGCTTGCCGCGCTTTACTGGCATGCTGGGCGACAAGTTGTTAGCATGGACGCCGTTATATGCACCTGATCCAGTATCAGGTATTTTTTTACGCTGTGTTTTGGTTAGTCAAGCATTAACCAAAGCTCAGCCGGGGCCACAAGGAGAAACTGTTTTGGAAACAGGCACGCTTATTTCGTTGGGATTATACTTTCTTGCCATGCTTGGCATTGGTTTATACGGCTACAAAACCTCTACTGATGATATGTCCGGCTACATGCTGGGCGGGCGTAAACTCAGCCCATCGGTCACAGCGCTATCAGCCGGCGCCTCTGATATGAGTGGCTGGATGCTGATGGGTGTACCAGGTGCCATGTATTTATCTGGCGTAAGCAGCAGCTGGATAGCCATTGGCTTATTAGTCGGCGCCTATATTAATTACATTATTGTTGCGCCCCGGCTACGGGTTTACACCGAAGTGGCCAATGACTCGATCACCCTACCCGATTATTTTGAAAACCGCTTTGCCGATAAAACCCGCTTACTGCGTATTGTTTCTTCACTGGTTATCGTGATCTTTTTTACGTTGTATACCTCTTCTGGTGTGGTTGGCGGCGGCAAACTGTTTGAAAGCTCCTTTGGCTTAAGCTACGAGCTCGGCTTGTATGTTACCGCTGGTGTGGTAGTGGCTTATACCTTGTTTGGTGGCTTTCTCGCCGTCAGTATCACCGACTTTGTGCAGGGCTGTATTATGTTTGTCGCTTTGATACTGGTGCCGGTTGTTGCGTTAGAGCATCTCGGTGGCATCAGCTCAGTGTTTACCCAGGTTAGCAATATCAACCCCAACTTCAGTAATATGTTTATCGATGCCAACACCGGTCAGACACTCACTGTACTTGGCATTATTTCCCTGTTGTCCTGGGGGCTGGGTTACTTTGGCCAACCGCACATTATAGTGCGCTTTATGGCCATCCGGTCGGTGAGAGATATCAAAACTGCACGCCGTATCGGTATCAGTTGGATGCTGATCACCTTATTAGGTGCTGTGATGACCGGCTTAGTGGGCATAGCCTATGTCGCCAATACCAAAATGACGCTCAATGATCCTGAAACTATCTTTATTGTGTTCTCACAATTTTTGTTTCACCCGCTTATTTCCGGCTTTCTGCTCGCCGCTATACTGGCAGCCATTATGAGCACCATTTCGTCTCAATTGCTGGTAACCTCAAGCTCGTTAACCGAGGATTTCTATAAAACCTTTGTCAAACGCGATGCCAGCCAGCGTGAACTGGTGCTAGTTGGCCGCTTGTCGGTGCTGGCTGTCGCCCTTGTTGCTATTATTCTGGCTTACGATCGGGAAAGCTCAATTCTAACCCTGGTCAGTAATGCCTGGGCCGGTTTTGGTGCCGCTTTTGGCCCCTTAGTTGTACTGAGTTTGTATTGGCAACGTATGACCTTTGCCGGCGCTTTAGCGGGTATTTTAAGTGGTGCAGCTACAGTGCTGTTTTGGATTTATGCACCAGTGCTGGCAAATGACGCTACGCTAAGCAGTCTGGTTTATGAAATCCTGCCAGGGGTTATCGTCAGCACGCTAAGCATTATTATTGTCAGTAAGCTAACATCAAGCCCGGCACCTAAGGTTACCGAGCTGTTTGCTAAAATGCAGCAGCAGCTCAAACAAGCTTAGTCTGCGCCGGTAAACACGGCCTGAGCGCAAAATATTACATGCTCTGGCCGTGGTTATTTGCTAAATTATTGTTCTGGTGTTCTTTAGTGAGATAAGCCTGTTATGTATTTTTATGCTGCGCGTCAGCCGATTTTAGACCGTAATAAAGAACTCTATGCTTATGAGTTACTGTTTCGCGACGGTTTGGAAAATGCGTTTCCAGACATTGATGGTGACGAAGCTACCTCGCGGATGATTGAAGGTAGTCAGTTTTCTTATGGCCTGGATGACTTTTTAGGCGATAAGCCTGGTTTTATTAATTTTACGCTTGAGACACTGCAAAAAAATTATCCCAGCATGCTACCCAAAGAGCAGGTGGTGGTAGAAATACTGGAAACCGTGCAGCCGGGTAAACGTTTACTGGCCTTGTGTCAACAGCTCAAAGAGCAAGGCTATGTACTGGCACTGGACGACTATATTCATCAGCCGGTGTGGCGGCATTTTTATCCGTTTATCGACATTATTAAAATTGATTTCCGCTCGACTTCAACCGATACCATTCAGCAGGTAAAGACTGCAATTGCCGAGTTTCCGCAGATAAAATTACTGGCGGAAAAGGTCGAAACTAACGAAGAGTTTCAGCTGGCGTTGGACATGGGCTTTAGCTATTTTCAGGGCTATTTTTTCTCCAAACCTGAAATGATGCAAAGTAAGGCTTTGTCACCTGCACAAATGACGCTGGCAGAGCTGCTGTACGAAACCTCTAAATCAGACATGGACCTTGGTAAAATTACTGAGGTATTTCAACGCGATGTGCACCTGTCTTACAAATTATTGCGCTATAGCAACTCGGCCATTTTTAAACGTCGGGCCGAAATTGAAACCATTAAACAAGCTTTGGTGGTTTTGGGCCAGGCAGAGCTTAAGAAATTTCTGTCATTGTTGTTTACTGCCCAAATCAGCAGTGACAAACCGGCTGAACTGATGCGCATGTCAATGACCCGGGCCCGCTTTGCTGAAGGCCTGGCGCAACTACAAGGTAAAGTTGATACTGCCAAGGCATTTCTTACCGGCTTGATGTCACTGATGGACGCTATATTGGATGAACCGATAGAAAGCGTCATGAGCAAACTGCCGCTGGCGAAAGAAATTAAAGAAGCTCTGGTAGAGAAACAAGGTATTTTGGCTGATTTTATGCAGCTGATTCAGTATTATGAAACCGGCAACTGGTCACAGGCAAATGCCGCCATTGCCAGTATGCAACTGCCCGCGGCTCAGGTACCGGACGCTTATCACACCGCTATCCAATGGACTAACGAGCAAATGAAAGCGCTGGGCGATTAGGCCCGGCTTGCACAAAGCCTGGCCTAACCTTTAATAGAAATGACTTAATTGAAACTCAGATAAGGGCTGATTTTGGCGGCTAATTTGTCGCCAATACCCTTAACTTTGGTTAAATCGGCCTGGTTTTGGATCGGCCCGTGCTGGGCAATATGGTCCAGTACTGCCTGAGCCTTCTTTTTACCCAAACCTGGAATAGCATCCAGTTGTTCAAGTGATGCGGTATTTACCGACACCTTCTGCACTGCTACATCCGTTTTACTGATTGGGCTGCTGGTTTTAGCATCAGCAAAGGCTAAATTGGCAGATACAGCCAAGATAGTCATGGCGATAGCGAAAAAGATTTGTTTCATAGCGTTTTTCCTTAAAAGATTTCTCGTTCCCTGATGACTACCCAACAAGCTGCCTGTCAGTTTTGGGTTGGCGGAATAACCATAACGCAAGCATTACTATCGGTACTGAGAGCCCTGATTGCCAACAAAGTAAATTTAGCCGATGAATTCTTTTTTGCAATTTTATTGCAACTTTTTTGCAAACTTAATAACAATGTGGTGTTCAGCATTAATTAAGACTAACCAGCCTACTCTGCTTGCATCTGACCATTTATCCGCTGTAATAAGCTTTGCAAACAACAGTTTTGACCGTTCAGATTGATGCTTTGCGAAATGTCCGGTAAATTACGGCTACGCCAACTGGAGAGAACAATGCCAGCGTTTCGAATACTTGTACTCAGTACCCTGCTACTAGCTTGTAGCATTGCGCAGGCGCGTAATGACGATGCAGCAAAAATTGTTAGCCGTGAACAAGCCGCTGCCCTGGCGCAGCAGCATTATCCGGGAAAAATAGTGAAAGTTCAGGTACAGCAACAATATTACCGGATAAGAGTGTTACAAGCGGATGGTCGGGTGGTAACAGTATTAGTTGACGGCCAGACCGGCCGGATTAAAAGGGATGGAAAGTAATGCGTTTACTGGTAGTAGAAGATGAGAATTTGCTGGCTCAGCAAATTAAAGAACACCTAATGCAACAGCAATTCAGTGTTGATGTAGCCTTTGACGGTGATGATGGCTGGTTTAAGTTATCTGAGTATCCTTACGATCTGGCCATTATCGATATTGGTTTGCCCAAGATGGATGGCCTTACTGTTATTCGTAAAGCGCGCCAGGCTGGCATAAAAACCCCGATAATCATTCTGACGGCACGTGGCAGCTGGCAGGAAAAAGTTGAAGGCTTAGATGCCGGTGCCGATGACTATTTAACTAAGCCTTTTCACAGTGAAGAGTTGCTGGCCCGCTGCAATGCGCTCATTCGCCGGGCCGCCGGACAGCCGGAGCCCACGCTCAGCGCCGGGCCGGTATCTTTAAATAGCAGAACCCAACAAGTATGGTGTCAGAATGAAGAAGTTAGCCTGACAGCTTACGAGTATAAAGTGCTGGAGTACTTTATGCTGAACCCGAACAAGGTTATTTCAAAAACCGAATTAACCGAGCATATCTACGATCAGGACTTTGATCTGGACAGTAATGTGATTGAGGTTTTTGTGCTGCGACTGCGGAAAAAACTCGACCCGAACGGTGAACTGAAGCCGATCGAGACCTTACGTGGCCGGGGCTACCGTTTTACACTGACAGTCAGCTGATATGGCGCTGTCGCTCAAGTTACGGCAGCTGTTGATCAGTATTTTTATATTACTGTTTTTGCTGCCGGCATCCTTCGTTGCAATCGACCAGGCATTTTACACCCAGCTTCTGACCAGTACCGAGCAGAAGCTGGAAGTACACTCCTATGCTATTTTGTCGGAACTGGCTGTTAGCAGCGACACAGTGGAACTAACCAACAATGCTTTGGCACCGGATTTTTACCGGCCCGATTCCGGGCTCAGCGCCTATATCACCCATCAGCGGGATATTGTTTGGCAGAGCGACTCGTCTTTAAACCAGAGCTTTCATCCGCTGTCGGATAATCTGACACCGGGCGAGCATTTATTCCGCCCGGTGTTGCAGGGCAACCAGCTGTTTTGGGTGTTATCTATTTCGTTGTTGTTTGACGCCGACGACTATACCCGGCCGCTTAGCATTCACGTTGTGCAGACCGATGAGCGCTTACTGGCACCACAGCATGCATTTCGCGCCACACTGCTACGCTGGTTTATCGGTATTGGCTCTGGCCTGCTGCTGATTATGTCGCTGGCCTATTACTGGACCACCAAACCGCTATCCCGGCTGGATCAGGAAATTCGCAAAGTGGAAAATGGCTCTCAGGAGCAATTACAGGGGAAGTACCCGGCTGAACTGCGCATTATCAAAGAAGATCTTAACCTGCTGTTAAGTAGCCAAAACAGGCAAAAACAACGCTATCGTCATCATCTGAGCGATCTGGCGCATGCGCTGAAAACACCGGTAGCGGTGTTAAATACCTCAGCACTGAGCCAGCAACCTGAACTGAAAGAACAGCTGGACCGCATCACCGCTATGATAGAGCACCAGTTAAAGCGGGCCGCCAGCTCAGGTCAGGACGTGTGGAAAAAACAAATTATGTTACAGCCACCGTTGCAAAAGCTGGTTACAGCGCTCAGCAAAATTTATCGCAGCAAGAATATCGATATTCAGATTAATTGTGCCGACGATGCAGTATTTCGTGGCGATGAAACAGATTTAATGGAGATCCTCGGCAATTTGCTGGATAACGCCTGTAAAGCGTGCAAGCATCAGGTGCAGATATCAGTACTGTGCAAAGCGGATAGCTTGCAGCTGTGCATTGAAGACGACGGACCTGGTGTACCTTTGCATCAGCGACAGCAGCTGTTTCAACGCGGCACCCGCCTTGATACTTACCGCGACGGTCACGGTGTTGGTTTATCTATCGTAGCTGAGCTGGTGACGTCTTACAGTGGCCGTTTGACACTGGACGACAGCGATTTAGGTGGCGCCCGCTTTACCGTGTATTTGAGCTAAACAATACCAGCTGATCCTCTGTGGTAGTCACAGCGTAATCTTACAGCTAATAACTTAACAGGAACCCGTGATGGAACTTACTAACCCGGCCATTATCCGTATTAAAAACCTGCGCCTGCGTACCTACATCGGCATTAAAGACGATGAAATAAATAACAAACAGGACGTCGTGATCAATGCCACTATTCATTACAGCGCTCAGGATGCCGCCAACAGTGACGATATGGACAATGCATTAAACTACCGCACCATCACAAAAAAAATTATTGCCCTGGTGGAACAACAGCGCTTTTCCCTGCTGGAAAAACTGACCGCCGAAGTGCTGGCTATTGCCGCTGAACACCCGGCGGTACGTTATGCCGAAGTCGAAATAGATAAACCGCATGCGCTGCGTTTTGCCGATTCAGTGTCGTTAACGCTGTCGCTGAATAAATAGTTCTATACTGAAGCTTGTGCGTGTAAGCAAACGGCAACAACTATGAATATTTTACTTACCGGTGGCACTGGCCTTATTGGCTCGGGCTTAACCCGGTTATGGCAATCTCAGCATAAGCTTTGGCTGTTATCACGGGATCCAGCAAAAGTAACGGCCATGTTTGGCACTGCGGTCCAGGCTATATCCAGCCTGGACGAGGTGGACTTTAACCAGCTTGATGCGGTCATCAATCTGGCTGGTGAGCCTATAGTTGGTAAGCGATGGACCGAACAGCAAAAGCAGCGCTTATGTGATAGCCGCTGGCAGCTAACCGAACAGCTGGTTAATGCAATAAAAGCTGCTGCATCACCACCGGCAGTACTGATCAGTGGTTCAGCCATTGGTGTTTATGGCCGGCATCAAGCCCAGTTGATCACCGAAGATGCTGCGCATTATAACCCGGAGTTTTCTCATCAGCTGTGCCAGCGCTGGGAAGATATTGCACTGTCGGCCGGCAGTGATCGCACCCGGGTATGCATTTTACGCACTGGCATAGTACTGGCTAACGATGGCGGCGCTCTGACAAAAATGTTGCCGGCGTTTAAGCTCGGTCTGGGTGGGCGCATCAGTCATGGCGGGCAGTATATGTCCTGGTTGCATATCAGCGATATGCTCAGCATTATAGAATTTTTGCTGTTACACCCTACTCTTAGCGGCATTTTTAACGCCACAGCGCCCAACCCGGTGACCAATGCGGAATTTAGCCAAACGCTGGCACAGGTGTTAAAGCGTCCGGCACTGTTACCTATGCCTGCCTGGCTACTACAGCTGATGCTGGGAGAAATGGCAGATTTACTGCTGACCGGGCAAAGAGTTTTGCCGGCGAATCTGACAAAGGCCGGTTTTAGTTTTCGCTATGAAAACCTGCAACCGGCGTTGTCAGCGTTATTGGATTAACCCTGCAAAACCCGACGCATCAACTGAGCACCGGGTATTTGCAGTAAGCGGCGTAACTGCCACCAGCCCAGCAGTGTCACCAGCAGTACGCCCAGCGCAGGCCCCAGCCACCACAGCGTATAGTGCGGCGAAAATGGCAGCTCAAATACCCTTTGCTGCACAATTAACAACATCAGCTCAGCCAAAACGGTCGCAAATAAACCAGCCATCGCCCCCAGCAAGGCAAATTCCATTAGCAGTGCATTGCGCAAAAATGGATAACGGGCCCCCAAAGTGCGTAAAATCGCCAGTTCCTGCTCGCGTTGCTCTAACGTGGCCTGTACCTGAGCAACCAACACTAATACCGCAGCGCAGCAAATGATCAGCAGGATAAAGCTCAGTGCAACACTCACCTGAGAAATAATATCATTGACCTGCTTAATAATATTGTCCACGCTGATAACCGAAACCGTTGGTAACAGACGTGCCAGCTGATTCAGTAACAGTTGACGCTCAGCATCCAGATAAAACGCATTAATATAGGTCGCCGGAAAATCTACCAGCAAGTCTGCACTTAATATCATATAGAAATTAGGTTGCAGACTGTTCCAGTCTACCGAACGGATACTACTTACTGTGGCACTGACCATCTGACCACCGATAGAAAATGCCAGTTTATCGCCCAGCTTAACTTGCAGGCGCTCTGCTATTTCCTGCTCGACCGATACCTCAGCCTGGCTGTCCGGGCCAAACCAACTGCCAGACAGCAACTGATTGTTAGCCGGCATGTCAGCAAGCCAGGTTAAATTAAGCTCGCGCCCTACCCCTACCCGTTGCTCGCTGCGATCTTCTTTACTGGCTTCCTGTAGCAACTGCTCATCGTTTATTGACGTTAAGCGGCCGCGCACTACCGGATAATATTGGCCCAGCGTCAATTGGTGCTCACGGGCAAAATTATCCAGGCTGTCACGCTGGGCTGCACTGATGTTAACCAGAAACTGATTTGGCGCCCCGTCCGGGATTTGACGTTGCCACTGCTCTATTAATTCGGCACGTAAAAAATACAACAACAACGCCAGAAATATCGCCAGACTAAAGGTGATCAGTTGAAAGCTATTGGCCCAAATACGACGCCGCAAATTGGCCAGCGCTAAACGTCTGGCGCTGCTTTGTCCGGCAGCAACAGGCTTGGTGACCTTAAGCAGCAATGTAGCCGTGCCCACCAGCAAAGCTGCAAACACGGCGCATAAAGCAAACAATCCCAGACTTAATACTAATTCACCACTAAACAGCCACATTAATCCCCAGATAGCGGCCGCGCCGAGGAATAATTGCAGTTTATCTACCCTGCCTTGCGCCGCAGGCTGTTTTAATACGTCAATCGCCGGGGTTTGTGATAAACGCCACATTGGCCTGGCAGCAAACAGCAAGGCACAGATAATACAGGTCAGGCTACCAAGCCACAGCGGACGCCAGCTAAATGCCGGCCGGTAATCGGCCAGATAGATGCCGATGCCCCACTGCGCTAAATTGATGGCAATTTGTCCGGCCAGACTGCCGATAACCAGACTAAACAGTACTACCAGTAGTAAATGTGAACCATACAGCAAACGGATCTGGCGCTCAGAAGAGCCCAGAGCCTTTATTACCGCAACGGCCTGAGTATGACGCTGACTGTAACGATTAGCCGCGACAGCCGCCGCACACGCCGCCAGAACTATTCCCAGCAAACCGGCCAATAACAAAAACCGCTCTGCCCGCTCTATAGCACTGCCAATGGCACTTTCACGATCCATTTTTTGCCAGCGTTGATGCACATTCAGCTGCGGCGTCAGCGCTTGCTCAAATTGTTGTAAATTCTCCGCTGTGCCGGCAAAAAGATAACGATAGCCGATACGACTGCCCGGCTGCACTATCTGTGTTGCAGCGACATCGTCCAAGTGCATTAACACCCTTGGCGAGCCGCCAAACACGCTCAGCGGCGCATCAGGCTCGTTGACAATAACGCCGGCAACGGTGAAACGTGACATGCCCAGTTCAATTTCATCACCCAGCTGTACTTTTAATAAGTCAAACAAGCGGGTTTCAAAATACAATTGGCCCGGGGTTAGTTGTACCTCGGCGGCAACACCGGGGCGTTCGGCGGCCTCCAGCTGCAATTGACCACGTAGCGGATAACCGCTACTGACCGCCTTTATTGTCGCCAGCTGCATGTTGTCACCGGCAAACAGCATCGAATCAAACTGCATTTGCTGCGCCACGACCAGGCCTTGTTGCTGGGCCTGAGTGATGATGTTGGATTCAAACGGCTGGCTGGAACGCAATACCTTATCTGCGGCATTAAATTGTGCACTGCGTTGCATCAGCGCGGCTTTAACCCCTTCGGTAATACCGGTTAAGCTGACTACAGAAACAACCGCCAAAAACAGCGCAAACGCTATAACCCACAGCTCACCACGGCCAAGCTCACGCCAGAACAGGCGCCAGGCAATTTTAGCCCACATCTGACAGCTCCTTCAGATCGCTACTGATAAAGCTGCCGGCCTGCATTTTATATTGGCGCTGGCAGCGCGCGGCTAATTCATTGTTATGAGTAACCAGCACCAGGGTTGTACCTTGTTCAGCATTTAACTTAAACAGCAGATCTTCGATTTTCTGTCCTGTCGCGGCATCTAAATTGGCTGACGGCTCGTCGGCAAACAGCACTGCCGGACGTGTGATAAAAGCGCGGGCAATGGCCACCCGTTGTTGTTCGCCACCAGATAGTTGCGCCGGATAAAAGTCAGCTCGCTCTGCCAGTCCAACCTGACGCAGCAAATTTAAACCACGTTCACGCGCATCGCTAATGCCAGACAATTCAGCCGGTAAGGTCACGTTTTCCAGTGCCGTCAGGCTGGGCAGCAATAAAAACGACTGAAATACAAAACCCACGCTACTTGCCCGAATTGCTGCGCGTTGATCTTCTGATAACTGATGCAACGGCTGCCCGGCCAGCAATACTTCGCCCTTAGTCGGCAAATCCAAACCAGCAAGCAAGCTGAGCAAAGTCGACTTACCTGAGCCTGAAGCGCCAACTATGGCAACCGTCTCGCCATGATTGATCGTCAGGCTGATATCATGCAGGATAGTCAGGGAACCATCGGCCACTTTAACGCTCTTAGCCAGGTTAACCGCTTTTATATGAACTTCAGGTGTTTTCATTATGCGTATTTTCTTATTTCTGTTAATCGGATGCTTCAGTCAGCATAGCTTTGCTGAAAAACTACTAATTTTGGGCGACAGCCTCAGTGCCGCTTATGGCATGCAACAGCACGAAGGCTGGGCACACCTTTTGCAGCACAACACCCACTGGCAACTGATTAATGCCAGTATCAGTGGCGAAACCACTGCCGGCGGCCTGGCACGCTTACCAGCACTGTTAACTCAACACAAACCTGATGCGGTATTGATTGAATTGGGTGGTAACGATGGCCTGCGCGGTTTCCCGGTGGCGACTGCAAAATCTAACCTGAATGAAATCATTAGTTTAGTAAAACAGCATAATGCTACGCCGGTGCTAATGCAAATACGCATTCCGCCTAACTATGGACCACGTTATGTACAACAATTCAGCGCGATTTACCCGCAATTGGCAGAACAACAGCAAGTGACCCTTTGGCCCTTTTTTATGGACAACATTGCCACCAATAGTGAACTGATGCTGCCGGATGGCATACACCCGAACCAGGCTGCGCAACCGTTAATCAGTGAGTTTGTCGGAAAATTATTGGCTGATTTAGCGCCAGAATAACAAAAAACAACGCAAAGCAGCGCAGTTAATATGTAACTGGATATGTAATCGATAAACTTGGAAGTTAGTGTTGTTTGACGCGAAGTGGCGTCCCCTAGGGGATTCGAACCCCTGTTACCGCCGTGAAAGGGCGGTGTCCTAGGCCTCTAGACGAAGGGGACACTGTAACAGAATAATGAATGATGAAGTGGCGTCCCCTAGGGGATTCGAACCCCTGTTACCGCCGTGAAAGGGCGGTGTCCTAGGCCTCTAGACGAAGGGGAC
>NZ_JALAAR010000018.1:0-42878 GCF_036984005.1 Rheinheimera muenzenbergensis | reverse complement strand
TGGCGTCCCCTAGGGGATTCGAACCCCTGTTACCGCCGTGAAAGGGCGGTGTCCTAGGCCTCTAGACGAAGGGGACGCAAAGACATTCATTCAAAAAGTGCAGATTTATTGGCGTCCCCTAGGGGATTCGAACCCCTGTTACCGCCGTGAAAGGGCGGTGTCCTAGGCCTCTAGACGAAGGGGACGCACTAAAAAATCTTGGTGGAGCTAAGCGGGATCGAACCGCTGACCTCTTGCATGCCATGCAAGCGCTCTCCCAGCTGAGCTATAGCCCCACACTTTTATGTTCTTTGCTTTCTTACGTTAGCGCTGAACACGGGGCGCATTCTAGGGTGCCACTGAAAATGTGTCAACAGTTTTTTCTGGCAGTTTATTCGTTCGATCGCTTTTTGAGCACAACGCTGCAAATATAGCCAAAAATGTACAGAAAAAGCTGTTTTTAGAACATCTTAGCCCTAAAGGCCGGTGGTTTATCTGCAGCATAAATATTTCAGCAAATTTAAGCACTATGCCGATGTAACGATGCAAGGTGTGTTGTTCCGGACGTTTTTTGTATAAACTATCAGCAGACGGCCAAGCAGCGCCATGCTGAGTTATTGATGTAAAGGATTATAGTTATGTACGAAAAGTACTTTGGATTCAGGGAACGGCCTTTTCAGTTAACCCCCAGCCCAAATTGGTTTTATGCCAGCAAGCTGCATAAACGCGCTTTGGCCTACCTGCAATATGGCTTATCACAAGGTGAAGGTTTTATCGTTATTACCGGTGACGTTGGTACAGGTAAAACAACAATAGCCAATCAGTTGCTAAGCCAGTTGAGCCAGGATGAAATTATCGCCAAACAAATCGTCACATCCAAGCTTGAACCCGATGATTTAATCCGCATGATTGCCTCCAGCTTTAATCTGGTGGTGACTGAACATACCAAAGCCTGTTATCTGGATGCCATATACAACTATCTTAAGCGTTTGCATTCACAACACCGTCGAGCACTGTTGCTGGTTGACGAGGCACAAAATCTGCCGCTGGCGTCAATTGAAGAGCTAAGAATGCTGTCCAATTTTCAGATAAACGGCAAACCACTGATCCAAAGCTTTCTGCTGGGCCAAAACGAGCTAAACGCCATTATCCAGGCGGCTAATATGGAGCAGTTTCGCCAACGCATTATTGCATCGTCTAACTTATCGGCCTTTCAGCTGGAAGATACCAAAGCTTATATCCAATACCGTTTACAGCAAGCTGGCGGCGCGCTGGATTTATTAAGTGATGATTGCTACGCCCTGATCCAAAATTACAGCAAAGGCATCCCACGGAAAATTAATACCGTTATGGACCGGGTGTTGTTATTTGGCTATCTGGAAGAATGTCAGCAAATTAACGCAGACAATGTCAGCGCTGTACTTGAAGAAATTGCACAGGAAGTGGCAAATTTGCGGCCTCAGGCAGAGCCGAGCACCGAGCCCAGGCCAAACACGGCACCTAAAGCTGCAAGCTTGCTAAACGAGCTGTCCGGCATCATAGATAACGAACTGGAACAAAAATTAAAACTGGTTAAAGAACTTGATGCCCTGCTAAAGCGGCAACAACAACTACTAAGTAGCAGGGACAATAATGACTGAAGTTAGCACCGGCCTGTGATTTACAGCCGGTGACTATAGCTTAGCCAAACACGGTTTTCTGATAAGTCAAACGCTTGCTGCGACGAGTTTCTAACGGTACGTCTGAACATTAATTTCACTGTAGCCTGGTCATTCAGCTCTCTTTTAAAGCCGGTTTCAACCGAAAAGTTTTTGTCGGTGCGCTGTACATCGTAATACGATAAATCATAGTGCCGGGCTGACAGCTGAAAATGGGTAAGCCGGCCAATTTGCCAGCTTGACACTGCACTAACAGCCTTGGTCTTTCTGGAGCGTAAAGACTCGGCGTATTCATCTTCTGTCTGACTAAGCGACAAATTTAATTTCACTCGCCGATGGTTATAACCCAGATTAAACACCGCTGAACGGCGTTTTACCAACTCTTCACTGATATCAAAGCCCGACTGAAAAAACTGTTGCAACGTTTCGCCCGGTTGCAACTGGTAGTTGTTTGTTGGCGGTTTAACACAATCATCAATTTCTTGTGAGCCGGTAGGACAAACAAAAATTCCCAAATCTTCAAAAATTTGGTCCAGATTAGACAATACCTGTAGCGTCTCAGCAACGGTAACCCGGGCGGATACCGTGCGCATATTATACTGCCCCGCAACAGAGGTTGTACGACCAAAAAACTGGCGGTCATAGCGATAACGCAATGAGCTGCGACGGCTTGGTGCTATATAGACTTCGGTTGCATAATATTTCTCGTCTTCATTTTCGTCATCTGGTAATTCCAGCTCACCGCTGCGCGTAGAGCGATTTTGCGTGACATTAATGTACGACACTGCCCCAAAGCGGTACTCCAATCCTGCGCCATAGGATTTGAAGGTGTCAAAGTAACCACCAAAATTGTTGTTACCATCACCGGCATTGTCCTGATAATTGGCGCGGACTATAGCCGACAAATTGCCAAATAATGGTAGCCCGGCGATGAGGCTGGCCTGTTCACGTTCAAAGTCTTGTGCCGACTGCCGGGTGGTTTTACTAATACTGCCACTGAGCAAACCAAAAGCGCCTGCACCGCGTGAACCAGCAGCTAATTGCACACTGGCTTGCAGGGTGTCGTTGTCAAAACTATCAATACCATCAGCAACTTCAGGCCGATCTGAGCTGAATTTTCTGTAAGACAAATTTACTTTGCTTTGAATAGCTGCACTATTGAGAGTGGCAAAGCTAAGATTTGCGCCATAACTGCTGGTCTTAGACAAATTGTCACTGCCGGTAATAATATCAGAGTAGATATTGTTTTCTGCACTACGTACCTGATGTCCGGACTGTGCGTTCAGTTGCAGCGATAACCGGTTGTCAAACATTGATACGCCGCTGCTACCTCTGAAGGTCGTCAGACTTTTATGATTGCGTTGACTATCGTCATACCAGACAGATTCATTTTTCACATTGATACTGGCAGAGGATTGCTGGCCCTTGTGCGTTAGCGTTATTGTTGGCACAGCCATAAAAGCCAGGCCTTTATCCAAACCAGGGCCTGCCCGTTCATCACGTAACCAAAAGCCATAGGCGGCGGTTTCAATTTCCGGCGTGACAGTAATATCAGCGACACCACTTGTTGAATACATCGTCAGACAAAGGCTGTACATAACGCCTTTTATCTGCAGCGGCGAGGCCCTGCGTACGGTATCAGGTTGCGCCATAGTAATAGCCGTAACCATAACCTTTCGCCTGATTGCGATGCGCTTTATTAATTAAAAAGCCAACAGCGATATCCTTTGGTAGTAGCGCTACTGCCTGTTCAATTTCAGCCAGCTTAGTCCTGTTTTCTTCAACAACTATCAATGCCTGACCACACATAGATGCCATGACTGCTGTTTCATTCACCCCTAGCAGCGGTGGCGCATCGAAAATAACAATCCGATCCTGATAACGGGTGGCAAATTCATAAGCTAACTGCATCATCCGCTCACTGGCCAACAGTTCTGTCGACAAATGGTGAGGCCTACCGGCGGTAATAATCTTCAGACGTTCAACATTAGTGCTCAGCATAATGTCGGATACCTTCACTTCATCTGACAACAAATAGTCAGTTAGTCCGGTACTATGTTGTAAATTCAGGGTTTTTGATACGCTCGGACGCAGTACATCGCTGTCAACCAACAGCACCGTTTTGTCCTGCTCTAAGGCAATACTCAAGGCCAGATTAACAGCAGAAAACGTCTTGCCCTCGCCTGAGCGTGAGCTACTGACCAGAATTAAATTAGGGTGTTTTAATGTTTTACTTAACGCTCCAAAAGCATTGTTAATTAATTTGCGTTTAATCACGCGATACTCTTCATTAATCAACCGCCGCTCACTGGACAATGAAACAAAGTTCTTTTGCTCAAGCATCTGCAGATCTAGCTCAACACTGACCTTAGCCTCTTGATGTTGTGCCGGAGCTGCATCTTGTAGTGCGTTAGCAATATCTGACGCTGTCCTTTCGTCTTCGGCCTGATAAGTCGGTTCTGCAAAGGTTTCACTAACCGGCGTTTGCTGTATTTTAGTTTGTTTCGAAATTGCTTTTTCAATAATACTCATCCGACAAACCTCGATAACAACTCAGCAGAACGACCAAATAACATTTCATTAGTAAGCAGCAGTATAAAGCAAAACACCAAGCTCGCTGCCAATAAGGCAAAATACAAAAAGTGCAATCTTACCTGACGTAAAATCGTCGATTTATTTGTATGTGACACCACACCAAATACCGGAAAATCAGAAATGCTCTGCAATTGACTCGCTCTGGTCAGCACTGGCGAAATCATACTGCGTAAAAATGCCATGACTATACCTGCACCTATACCGACAGCCAGCACAAGTGTATAAAACAATGCCCGGTTAGGCCCGGAAGGCGCCAAAGGTACTCTGGGCGGCTCTATTACATTAAACTGCACATCTTGCTCTGACGCACCAGCACGGCGTGATAGTTCAGCAGACTCACGACGACTCAATAACGCTTCATACTTTGATTTGGTAATATCGTAATCGCGGTTTAAACCAGTAAATTCCGCTTCAATTTCAGGAATTAGGTTTAACTTGCTAACCAAGGCAGCGACGTTTTCTTCATAAGCTTTTACCCGTACCTTCACTGAAGCAACTTCAGTTTCCAGCCTGGATACGCTGATACGTAATTCCTGATACACCGCATTTTGGTTTAAATTCGCACTGCTACCCGGCTGTTCAGCCGTCAACTGTGCAAGTTGCTGCAATTCCTCGTCTCTTTGCTGCTCTAACTGCTGCAGTAAACGTTTTGTTTCCAGCACATCCGGATGAAATTCGGTATAGCGTATGAGTAAATTGTCCAATTGCGATTGCAGCGCCCGGATGCGGTCATCAAACTGGGTAGCCGGCCGGCCGGCACTGCCGGTAAAAGGCATAACCCCAAATACC
The DNA here is from genome assembly GCF_036984005.1 of Rheinheimera muenzenbergensis. Classification (NCBI taxonomy): domain Bacteria; kingdom Pseudomonadati; phylum Pseudomonadota; class Gammaproteobacteria; order Chromatiales; family Chromatiaceae; genus Rheinheimera; species Rheinheimera muenzenbergensis. Next base: position 37,857 of record NZ_JALAAR010000018.1, on the reverse strand, counting down.
GGCTCTTCACCTACCATTTGGCTTTTTGCAGATGCTAACCGGGTCTCCAGCTCGCGCAGAGTTAAGCGCGCCTCCTCCAGTTTTTTCTTTTCATTATTGATCTGACTGTAATAGTCGTTTTCATTGCCGGGCAGTAAATTTAGCCGGTTTTTCTTGAAGTCTGACAGCCTGAGCTCAGCTTCCATCAAGCGTCGTTCATAGTCAGTAATCTGACTGGTTAAAAACCGCTCGGCGGTTTGGGTATCGGCCCGGCTGGAGCCAAGCTGACCTTCGACAAAATTATTCAGCGTTTCCTGCACCACCTTCAGCGCGAGCTGTGGCTGCGGATTACTGTAAGAGATAACATAAATATTTTCGCGCCCCGAGGCTGAGATGGTTATCGTTTTTTGCAGGGTATCAATCAGCTCTTCAAACTCTTTATCCGTCGTTGCAGTGATATCCAGATCGGTTGCGCGGGCAATTTTCTCCAGATTAGGCCTGCTCAACAGTGTGCGAGCCATCAGTTTGATTTCATCATCGTTATTTGTTCTTAACGCCAACCCCTGCAACAAGGGTTGCAATACCGTGCTGGTTTCGACATAAAGTTTGGCGTTAGCTTCGTATGTTGGCGGTAAATTATAGACAAAAAACCAGCCAATCGGGCATACCAACCAAGCGGTAATAACGATATACCTGCGTCTAAGCCAAATGCCCTGAAGATAGGTATAAAGTTGCTCTATCGCTTGCTGTAACTCTTTCATTTATCACTCCCTGACTACGGTTACTGCTTAGACCCGATTCTTACTAATATTAGAACCAGGCTTCTGGAATAATAATGACATCTCCGGGCAAGATATCGACATTAGCCCCAATTTTTCCATCCCTGATCAAATCATCCAGACGCAATTCGTAAGTCAGTTGACGACCATCTTTGACGCGAACTAATTTTGCACCATTACCATTGGCAAATTCAGTTAAGCCCCCTACCTCGATCATTAGATCAAGCAATGTCATGTATTGGTTATAGTTAATCGACTTTGGATTGGTTGCAGCACCAATAACTCTAACCTGTTCACTATAAGGGCCGACGAAACCATTCACCGACACCGTCACAACCGGATCACGGATGTATTTGCTCAGTATCGCTTCCATATCGCGTGCAAGCTGTGTCGGCGTTTTACCGCTGACGACAACGTCTTCAACTAACGATGTGGTGATCTTACCATCTGGCCTGACAATAAAACTGCCGGACAACTCGGGGTTGCGCCAGACAAAAATAGACACTGTGTCCTTAGGTCCGATCAGATACTGATAATTATCAACTGACGTCGTAAGTGAGTTTTGCACTGTGGCAGGAGGCAGGTAGTAGCTTTTACACCCAGCCAGCAATAAGCCGGCAATAATCAAGAGGAAACCGCAATATCCGTTAGCAGATCTAGCCATCATAGTACAAATCCTTATTCTGATGCCTTTCTAATATAACTTAAAAATTTACCCTTGTGCTGCAAAAAATGAAAATTTAATTTTTGTTTTGGTCTAAAAACAGTATAATTAGTGAGCTAACCTATGCAGGTTCAAGAGTAACCTGAAACGGCAATGGCTTCAACGCAATGGATGCAACAAGGATGTGGTTATGAGTAAAGCAACTCGTTACGGACGAAATACGATTGCAGATAAACTGTTTTTACTCAGCGAAGTTATACTGCTATCTGTCTCAAGCCTGCTCGCCAGCTATGCAATAAGCCTGTACTTTATCCCAGTGACAATAGAACACCAGTTGATTAATGCCGCGCTGTTTTCAGCATCGGTAATGCTCTGTGCTTTGTCAGTCGGCCTGTATGATCAAAAGCTACGCGAAGGGCAAAAAGGCATTATTAAGCGCGTGGTTATTACGCTGCTATTTAACGCCATCTTACTGGAACTTATTGTTTTTCAGCTGTTTCCGGCACTGCATATCAGCAGTTTATATCTGGCGATAGCTTCAGCAATTGCGGCCCTGCTTATTTCAGCGTTCAGAGCGCTGTTTCACTATCACGACGTCACCAGAATCAGCCGGCGACGGGTGCTGGTTTTGGGCGCCGGTGAGCGCGCCTCGATAATCGAAAAGCGTATGCGGCGTAATGTCGATAAACGCAATTTCGAAATAGTCGGCTTTACGCCAATTGACGGTGATAAAGACGCCGGCATCGCCGAACACAAACTGGCCCGGTTCGATTACCAGACCGCATTGTTCCAGTATGTGATGGAACACCAGATAGACCAGCTGGTCATTGCCTGTGATGAACGCCGCAACATGCTACCGGTCGAACATTTATTTAAGTGTAAAACCCGCGGCATTGATGTTATTGAAATTCTTGATTTTATAGAGCAGGAAACCGGTCAAATCGCAGTTAACCTGATTTATCCAAGTTGGGTTATTTATGCCAATGGCCTGGATCTTAATCAGCGCTTTAAAACCAACCTCGATTACAAACTCAATGCGGTGTTAGCTGTACTGATGCTGGCACTAACCTGGCCAGTCATGTTAATTACGGCTCTGCTCATTTATCTGGAAGACGGCCGGAAATCCGGCACCTCGGTATTTTACCGCCAGTTACGGGTCGGTATCGATGGCAAGCCGTTTTATATTATAAAATTTCGCAGTATGCGCTCTGATGCGGAAAAAAATGGCGCCCGCTGGGCCAGCGCCAATGATGACCGGGTCACCCGGGTTGGTAAAATTATCCGCAAGTATCGTATTGACGAGTTGCCACAGCTTATCAACGTGCTAGCCGGTGATATGGGTTTTGTCGGACCAAGACCTGAGCGGCCAGAATTTGTTAATCAACTGGTTAAAGATATCCCCTATTACAACCATCGGCATAATGTAAAACCGGGTCTTACCGGTTGGGCACAGCTGAAGTATCCTTATGGTGCAACTGCTGAAGATGCACAGGAAAAACTGAAATTTGACCTGTACTACATTAAACACCGTAGCCTGATGCTGGATCTAATGATCCTGGTTAGAACGGTAGAAATTGTGCTGTTTGGCAAGGGGCGCTGACATTAATGGTAGTAGCGTCAACCCGATATAATGCCTTAACTGTCGATGTAGAAGATTATTTTCACGTTGCTGCCTTCGACACTACGGTGTCGAAGCAACAATGGCCTGATTTACCTCAGAGAGTAGTTAGAAACACCGAAATCCTGCTGCAGCAATTTGAAGTGCATCAGGCCAAGGCCACGTTTTTTATCTTAGGTTGGGTAGCAGAACGTTTTCCGCAGCTGGTACAGAAAATCCATGCTGCCGGCCATGAAGTGGCCAGTCATGGCTATGCGCATGCAAAAGCATCGGTACAAAGCCAGTCTGAATTTTTACAGGATATTCAACGCGCTAAAGCCCTGTTAGAAGACATCACTGGCAGCCCTGTAACAGGTTACCGGGCACCAAGTTTTTCTATTGGCAAAAGCAATGAATGGGCTTTCGCCACCTTGCAACAAGCAGGTTATTTATACAGCTCAAGCACTTACCCAGTTGTACACGATTTGTATGGTACGCCGGACTGGCCTCAGCAACCGTATAAACGAACCGAAGGTATTTGGGAATGCCCAATGCCGGTATTAAATAAAGCCGGTAAACAATGGCCGATTGCCGGCGGTGGTTATTTCCGCCTATTGCCGTATTGGTTGAGTAAAAAATGTATCGACAGTTATTTAAAGCAAAGCGACTCGCCATATATGTTCTACTTCCATCCGTGGGAAATAGATCCACAGCAACCGCGCTTTGCCAGTGCGCCGTTTAAATCTAAGTTCAGACACTACACTAATTTAGATCGGATGGAAGCCAAGCTGGTGCGTTTGCTACAAGACTATCAGTGGCGTAGTATCCGGGAAGTATTTCAGCCGTATTTTGTATAACGTAAGGGAATCGGATGTATCAACTGCATACATTGTCGCTCAGGGACGAGCAGGCTATGGCGTGGGACAGCTTTGTTAACGCCAGCGACGATGCTACTTTTTTTCACTTATCTGGCTGGCAGCAAGTCCTTGCCGATGTCGGGCATCAATGTTACTACCTGTATGCTACTGAAAATAATCATATTGTTGGCGTTTTACCTTTAGCACGGGTAAAAAGCCTGTTATTTGGCGACGCCCTGGTGTCAACGCCCTTCTGCGTTTACGGCGGTGCAGTTGGCGCGCCGCCGGTAAAACGTTACCTGGAGCAACAGGCGATACAGCTTGCTACCAGATTGCAGGTGCAACATATTGAGTTTCGCTATAAAACTGCGCAAGACAATAACTTAGCTACCCGCAGCAGCCACGCTTATTTTGCCTGTGAGCTGGCAGATACAGCTGAGCAAATACTGGCGAATGTGAAGAAAAAACAACGTGCTGTATTGCGACATGCGCTGAATGAAAATCTGCAATTCAGCCTTGATAGTGATACTACCGAGTTTTATCACACTTATTCACAGAGTGTACGCAACCTTGGGACACCGGTATTTAGTCAGGCCTTCTTCGACAAAATCATGGCCGTGTTTGCCGGCCAGGCAGACATTTTAACGGTACGACAACACAACAAGGCTGTGTCGTCTGTGCTGAGTTTTTACTATAAAAACGAAGTTCTGCCTTATTACGGCGGCGGCATTCTGCAGGCAAAAGAGCTGAAAAGTAACGACTTTATGTATTATCAGCTCATGTGTCATGCCCGCAGTGACAAAGGCTGTGATCGCTATGATTTTGGCCGCAGCAAAATCGATTCCGGCGCCTACCATTATAAAAGACATTGGGGCATGCAAGCGGTAGAACTGCCCTATCAGTACCAACTGATCACGGCAAAACAACTGCCGAACCTTAGCCCGAACAATCCGCGCTACCAATATTTTATCAAGCTATGGCAAAAACTTCCGCTTGGTGTGAGTCAGTGGCTGGGGCCTAAACTATCGAGATATCTGGGATGACAGCGATGATCAAACCACCCTTGCTTATGTTAGTGCACCGTATCCCTTATCCGCCAAATAAAGGCGATAAAATACGCTCGTTTCATCTGCTAAAAAACCTCAGTCAGCACTACAGCATTTATCTGGCCTGCTTTATTGACGATCCTTACGACGAGCAGTATCTGCCTGAACTACAGCAGTGGTGCGCAGATGTTTGCTGCATAAGATTGCATAAAAAGCCCGCCATGCTACGTGGCTTAACGGCATTTTTAACCAATAAAGCCGTTACCCTACCTTACTATTACAGCAGCGACGTACAGCGCTGGGTCAATAAAACGGTGACAGAACACGGTATTAACCAGGTACTGGTTTACAGCTCAGCTATGGCACAGTATGTAGAGCAGCAGCCCAAATTAACGACTAAAGTCATTGATTTTGTCGATATAGACTCAGACAAGTGGCAACAATATGCACAGCGCAGCAGTGGAATTAAGCGCTGGTTTTACCAACGCGAAGCCAGGTTGCTGCAACGCTATGAAATAGACATCTGCCATCAGTTTGACCGCAGCTTGTTTGTGTCAGAAGATGAAGCGACCGCCTTTCGCGCTTTATTGCCCGCCTCCATACAACATAAGGTATCGAGTCTGAGTAATGGCGTAGATACAGAATTTTTTGACCCTACAGTGTTGCTGCCTGAAGCAGAAATATACTTGCCGGCACAGTATCTGGTGTTTACCGGCGCCATGGATTACTGGGCTAATGTTGATGCCGTACGCTGGTTTTGTCAGCAGGTATGGCCAGCCTTACGGCAGCAGTATCCGACATTACAATTTTTGATCGTTGGCGGCAATCCGCATCCGGACGTTAAAGCTTTGTCTCAGTTAGCTGGTGTTGTTGTTACCGGCCGGGTTGCCGATGTCAGGCCCTATCTGAAATCGGCCCTGTTTGCCGTCGCGCCAATGTTAATTGCCCGGGGTATACAAAATAAGGTGCTCGAAGCGATGGCGATGAATAAAGCTATCCTCTGCACGCCAATGGCAATGGAAGGTATTAATGCCCCGTTGACCGCAGCGACTCAGGTTGCAGAGGGTGCCGAAGCTTTTATTCAGCTTGCTTTAGCTATGTTGGCCGAGACCGGGCAACACGGCAGCAACCGGCAATGGATCATGCAGCATTTTAGCTGGCAATATACCCTGACTAAGCTGAACAATTTTATTCAGCCTGAGGCGGCATGATGCAAAAGCCAAAGCAGCTTATCGCTTATTTATCGATGCTGACCGTAGCGCTGATCAGCTACGTGTTGCTATATGCACAAACCTGGCTGGATATGGAACGGGTATGGCGCAGCTCTGCAACGTACAACCATTGTTATCTGATCATACCAATTAGTATTTGGCTATTCAGCCGGCGAAAATCCAGCACTGTGCCAAGAGCTGCAGACAATAACAAAAAGGGTTTTGGCTGGCCCTTGTTGCTGCTGTGTCTGCTGCAATTGTTATATCTGGCAGGTTTTGCCAGCGGCATAGCCTTGCTTATGCACATTGCTGCCGTATTGTCGTTGCAGGCTCTGCTGTGGCTGGCACTTGGCAATCAAAATGCAAAACTGCATTGTTTTGCTATTGGCTACCTGATATTTCTACTGCCATTTGGTGATGAACTGTCGCCGCTATTGCAGTATTTTACTGCCGACCTGACCGTGTTTTTGTTGCAACTGGCAGCTGTTCCGGTATTTCGCGAGGGGCTGTACCTGGCGACGCCGGTTGGGCTGTTTGAAGTAGCTGAGGCCTGCTCCGGCTTGCGTTTTCTCATCGCCTCTATTGCTATTTCAGTGTTGTATGCGTATCTGACCTACAACAAACTGGTAAAACAACTGTTGTTTGTGTTAGCGATGGTGGTGGTGTCGATCCTCGCCAATGGCGGACGCGCCTTTATGTTGGTCTATATTGGTGAAAAAACTAATATGGCTTATGGTTTTGGTGCCGATCACTTTCTGTACGGCTGGTTGTTTTTTGGCGCTGTGCTGATGGCTGGCTTTTGGCTCGGAAGCCGTTTCGCCGACAGCAATACCGAGTTGCACCCCGCCACCTTAGTCAAACCACTGTACCAGCAACAACATGCGCTGGCATTACCGATGTTAGCCATAGCATTGCTGGCAACCATGCTGTACCAACAGAGCCTGCCAAGCGTTAAGCCGCCATTGCAGCCGGCAACACTAGCACTGCCGATAGAAAACAGCGTAGTACCTGACAAGTCAGACTGGGGGATCACCTTTGTTGACAGCCTGCAACTGGGCCATCAATCAGACGAAACCAACACTGAGTATTTTGTCGCCGTTTACGCCAACAACCAAAAACCAGGCAAATTAGTCAGCTGGAACAACAGGTTGTTTAATATTGATGTCTGGTTTATGACAGACCGGCAATCGAACAACGGCATCACCATGTTACAGCTAAAAAATCAGGCGCAGCAATACCGTTCAGTGTTGTACTGGTACCAAATCGGCCAGATTAAAACCAGTAGCCTGGCGCAGGTGAAGTTTTATCAGGCCTGGCATTTGTTGTCGGGTAAATCCGGCCCGGCCAGTATTTTTGCGGTATCAGCCCAGGGCCCGTTAACCGACGACATGCAACGGCAATTGCAGCGGGCGGCGGCAAAACTTTCGGCACAGCCTGTAATCAACACTGGTACGCCAGCATTATGACCATCAAAAAGCCGGTGCATGTCACCCATCTGATCTGGCATTTTGGCACCGGCGGGCTGGAAAACGGCGTGGTAAATTTGATCAATCATTTACCGGAAGGTGAATTTACACACAGTATTATTACCCTGACCGGTCATCAGCCTGAATTTGCTGCCCGGATCCAGACAGATAATGTGCATTTTTACTGTCTGAATAAACGTGAAGGCCATGATTGGGCAATTTTGCCACGGCTGAATACTTTACTGAAAAAACTTAAACCCGATGTTTTGCATAGCCGGAATCTGGCTACGCTGGAGTTGCAGCTGATTGGCTGGTTACGCAAGGTACCGCTGCGACTGCATGGTGAACACGGCTGGGACAGTTACGATATTGGTGGCAGCAGTAAAAAATACCAGATATTGCGGCGCCTGTTACACCGTTTTGTGCACCGGTTTATCTGCCTGTCGGCGGAATCCGAGCACTACCTGATACATAAGGTCGGCGTGCCCGGCTCAAAACTGCTGCGCATTTGCAATGGCGTAGACACAGAGAAATTCGGCCAGGCACAAGCCCAAGCGCTGGATAGCTTAGGCTTGGTCGCAACGCCCTCCCCGCTTATCATCGGTACTGTTGGCCGGCTGGCCAAGATTAAAAACCAGGCATTATTGATCAATGCTTTTGCCCTATTATGCCATCAGCAACCTGAGCTTATGCAACAGTGCAAATTGTTGTTGGTTGGCGATGGCCCTTGCAAGGCTGAGCTGGAGCAATTAGCAAAGCAGCATCAGCTACACAACCGCATTGTTTTTGCGGGCAACCGTACTGATGTCGCGCAATTGATGGCGTGCCTGGATGTATTTGTGTTGCCGTCGTTAGCTGAAGGTATTTCCAACACTATTCTCGAAGCAATGGCCGCCGGCATCCCGGTTATCGCAACAAACGTAGGCGGTAATCCTGAGTTATTGCCAGAGTCGCTGCACCAAACTAACCTGGTAGCATCAGACGACGTTGCGGCACTGGCCACAGCAATGTTGCGCTACGTCAGCTCAGAGCAAGCGCGCTGCGGCGATAGCCAGTTAGTAAAAAAGCATTGCCAGCAGCACTTTAGTATCGCTAGGATGGTAGAGCGTTACAGGACGTTATACGAAATGACAAGGAAGCAAATTTAACTATGTGTGGTATTGCCGGTATTTATCAGCTCACAGAGCAGTCGACGCCTGAGCACAGCATTTTATCACGGATGAACGATAGCCAGTGGCACCGCGGCCCGGATGCCGGTGACTACTTTTACCAGCCAACTATTGGCCTGGCACACCGGCGCCTGTCCATTATCGATATTGCTGGCAGTCCACAACCGATGCAAAGTACCAATGCCCAGGCCTGCATTGTTTTTAACGGCGAAATTTATAACTTTGCCGAACTACGCGCCGAGCTCAGCGCTCTTGGCCATCAGTTTAATACCCATGGTGATACCGAAACCATTCTAAACGCCTGGCTGGAATGGGGACCGGCCTGCGTGCAGCATTTACGCGGCATGTTCGCCTTTGCTATTTGGGATAAGACGCAACAGTGTTTGTTTCTTGCCCGAGACAGGCTGGGTATTAAACCGCTGTTTTACTCATTGCTGGATAACGGCGACTTTATATTCGGTTCAGAGCTAAAAGTGCTGCGCCATCATCCTGACTTTAAGCATAATCTGCGTCACAGTGCCATTGAAGACTACTTTACCTTTGGCTATGTGCCTGAACCTCATACTATTTATCAGCACAGCTATAAACTCAGCCCTGGCCATACATTATTGCTTAAACATGGCAGCGCCCGCTTACCCGAGCCAGAACAATACTGGGATCTGCCAACACAATGGGACACCGCGCTCAGCAGTGACGCCTTACAACAACAGTTAATTGACCGCTTACGTGAAGCGGTCAAAATCAGGCTGGTAGCAGAAGTGCCGCTGGGGGCTTTTCTGTCTGGCGGCGTCGACTCCAGCGCGGTTGTCGCCATGATGGCCGGCCTGCAGTCTGAGCCGGTAAATACCTGCTCAATCGGTTTTGATAACCCCAAATACAATGAAACAGAATTTGCCCGCCAGGTCGCTGCGCGCTACAACACCGCCCATCAGGAAAACATCGTCGGTGAAAATGACTTCGATTTGCTCGATAAACTGGCCGATTTATATGACGAACCTTATGCCGACAGCTCAGCGATACCAACGTACCGCGTGTGCGAAATGGCCAGGCGTAGCGTTACCGTAGCGCTAAGTGGCGACGGTGCAGATGAACTCTTTGCCGGTTACCGCCGCTACAAATTGCATATGCACGAGCAGCGCCTGCGCAATATGTTGCCGCTGGCATTGCGCAAACCTTTATTTGGTGTGTTGGGTAAGCTCTATCCTAAGCTCGACTGGGCACCGCGCTTTTTACGCGCCAAAACCACCTTTCAGTCTCTGGCGTTAGACACCGTTGCCGGTTATCACAACTCTATCGCCATTTTGCGGGATGATCAGCGCAGCGCGCTGTATTCAGACGAGTTCAAACGTAAGCTCAAAGGTTACAATTCAATTGAGGTATTTCGCCGTCACGCCGCCAAAGCAGCAGAGCTTGATCCGTTAAAAATAACCCAATATCTGGATATGAAAACTTATTTGGTCGGCGATATCCTCACCAAGGTAGATCGTGCATCTATGGCACACTCACTGGAAGTGCGGGTACCGTTTTTAGATCATAAATTTGTTGAATGGGCTTTTACTGCTGAATCTGAAGCCAATTTACAGCACGGCGTAGGCAAACTGGGATTAAAAAAAGCGCTCGAGCCGCATTTACCACATGACGTTCTGTACCGGCAAAAAATGGGCTTTGCAGTTCCACTCACCCAATGGTTTCGAGGTCCTTTAAAACAGCAGCTTACTGATAAGGTGCTGTCAGACACCATGCTTAATAGTGGTTATTTTAATGCAGCTGAATTAAAACGTCTGGTCTCAGACCACTGCAGCGGTCGAAAAGATAACAGTGCGGCACTTTGGAGCTTGTTGATGTTTGCTGCATTTTTACAGCGGAGCCCATCGTGAAAATCTTACATATATTTGACCATTCTCTGCCGTTACACAGTGGCTATACGTTCCGCTCGCGCGCAATATTACAGCAGCAGCGCCAAATGGGATATGTTACCTGCCATGTCACCAGCCCAAAACACGGAGAATGTGTACAACCGGTTGAAACGGTCGAGCAGCTGACTTTTTATCGCACACAAGCCTATGACAGTTGGTTCTGGCGTTTGCCACTGCTAAAAGAGCTTGCTGTCGTACTGGCGCTACAACGGCGTCTGACCGACGTCATTCAGCAGGAAAAACCTGACATTTTGCATGCCCACTCCCCGGCGCTGAATGGTCTGGCCGCGCTATGGGCAGCGCGCAAAGCCAGGTTACCCGTGGTTTATGAAATCCGTGCCTTCTGGGAAGACGCCGCTGTTGACCACGGTACCAGTAAAGAATTCGGCTGGCGTTACAACCTGACCAGAGCGCTCGAAACTTACGTCGCCAGGCATGCCGATGCAGTAACCACCATTTGTCAGGGGTTAAAGCAGGATTTAATCGCCCGCGGTATCGATGACAGCAAAATCACTGAGATCCCCAATGCTGTCGATCCGACACAGTTTCAACCTATTACCAGCAGAAACACTGAACTTGAACTGACATACCAGTTAAAAAATAAGCCGGTACTGGGCTTTATCGGCTCATTCTATGCTTACGAAGGGTTAGATTTATTGCTACGCGCCCTACCATTGATCCGGGCAAAAATACCCTCTGCCATGGTATTGCTGGTAGGCGGTGGGCCGCAGCAAGAACAGTTAAAGCAGTTAATCAGCCAGCTTAAGCTGGATGATGCAGTGCTAATGCCTGGCCGGGTGCCGCACCATCAGGTTATGCAGTACTACAGCCTTATCGACTTATTGGTATATCCGCGCAAAGCCATGCGGCTGACCGAATTGGTCACGCCACTTAAGCCACTTGAAGCCATGGCGCAGGGCAAGACCCTGCTGGCCTCTGACGTAGGTGGGCATCTGGAACTGATAGAGCATGGTAAAAACGGCTGGTTATTTCAGCGCGATAATATTGAAGATCTGGCTGAGCAGGCTATCCGAGCGCTAACCCAACGCGAACGTGATCACGACATAGCCGAAAACGCCTATCATTACATCAACACCCAGCGTAACTGGGCAGTTTCAGTAGGCCGGTACCACACTGTTTATGGACGCCTGACAGGCAAAGCGGTATGAATATCCTTACTGTCAGCACGCTGTACCCCAATAACCTGCAACCCCGACATGGTATTTTTGTCGAAACCCGCTTACGTAAACTGAAGCAAGCCTACCCGCAGTGCAATATTACCGTGTTAGCCCCGATTCCGTGGTTTCCGTTTTCAACGGTCTTCCCGGCTAAATATCCACAATGTAGTGCGATAGAACAACAACAAAGCAGGCATGGTATCAGTATTTATCATCCGGCCTACCTGGCTTTGCCTGGTTTAGGCATGTACAGCAATCCCTGGACCTTGTATCGCAGCCTGAAAAAACAAGTCATGGCGTTAGTCAAACAAGGCAGACGGTTTGACATTGTCGATGCACATTATATTTACCCCGATGCCGTCGCCGCAGTCTGGCTGGCACAAGAACTGGGGCTGCCGATCACCGCCACTGCGCGCGGTAGCGATATTAACCTGCTGCCCCGCTACACCTGGCCACGGGCGCTGATACGCCGGGCCCTGGCTAAGGTCGATGTCGCCATAGGCGTCTGTCAGGCCCTGACAACGCAAATACATCAGCTGCAACCGGCAGTAAAGCAAAGTATTACCATAAGAAACGGTGTAGATACCGCTTTGTATTATCCGTTGCCCGAGCGTGAGCAGTTAAGATCTGAGCTCGGATATAAGCATTTTTGTTTGTTATCGGTGGGCAATCTTGTCGCACTCAAAGGCCATGACAAAACCATAGCGCTGTTAACTCAGCTTCCAGACGCGCAGCTGTTTATCGCCGGCGAGGGGCCGCTGCTGCCACAATTGCAAGCCCAGGTAAAACAACTTGGCCTGTCGCAGCGCGTGCATTTTCTTGGTTACCAATCTCAGCAGCAGTTACATCAGCACTACAACGCAGCCGACTGTCTGGTGCTGGCTTCAAGCAGCGAAGGCTGGGCCAATGTATTGTTAGAAGCCATGGCATGCGGTTGTCCGGTTGTGGCAACCCCAGCCGGCGGCACACCGGAAGTGGTTGCTCATCCGCATGCCGGAGTACTGAGTACAGATTTTTCTGCCGATGCCTTGCTCAGCGCTTTGGTAACTTTGCAGCAAAATATGCCGGCGCGCGACGATGTCAGCGCCTATGCCAGTACACTGAGCTGGGATCAGTCGATAGTTTTATTAAAACAAACTTTTGATACCCTAGTGCAGCAACACGGCAACGGTGGCTTAGCAGAGGGCAAGCGCTATGTTAGATAGTTTGTATTTGTTATTTGATATTAGCGCCTTAGTTGTGCTGTTTTACTGGGCAACTAAGCAGGAAGAATAATAATGCGCGATTTATTACTGGTTATTTTCTTTTTTGTCGTGGTGTACTTCACCTTTAAACGCCCGTTTATCGGCGTCTGCGCCTGGATATGGATTGCACTTACGGCTCCCACCTTATGGGCTTTTGGTTTTTCAACTCATTTGCGCTTAAACCTGAGCATTGTCTTGATCACCTTTATTGCCTACGTCGTGGCAGAAAAAAACAAGTCGGCCCATTTAAGTAAAATTGGCTGGCTGGTGCTGTTATTTTGTTTCTGGACATTTTTGTCGTCGCTGACTCACATCACCTACGAAACCGCAAAAATATGGGGTTACTTCGTTGATTTTATAAAAGTGGTAATGCTGTTCTTCTTTGCAATACTGCTGCTGAAAAAACGCTACCAAATAGACACCTTTATTTGGTGTATTGTGTTGTCCGTCTCCTCTTATGCCGGTATGGAAGGGTTAAAGTTCCTACTGTCGGGCGGTGGGCATGAAGTAGTCGGACGCGCCGGCGTTATTCAGGACCGCAACGATTTTGCCGTTGCAATTAACATGTCACTGCCGTTAATCGCGTATTTATATTTTACCGCTAAGCATAAACTTATCCGCTTAGGCCTGCTTGGCCTTGCGGCACTGAATGTAATAGCCGTTATCGGTACTTATTCGCGTGGCGGCTTTATTGGCCTGGCAATTTTGGCGGTCGCTTTCTGGTGGCGCTCCAAGTACAAAATCCCTCTGGCGCTGCTGGCATTTCTTATGGTACCCATTTTGTACCAAAAGGCGCCGGAAGACTGGCGTGAGCGGCAAACCACCGTTGCCACAGCAGCCACTGAAGATAGCTCTTTTATCGGTCGTTTGTGGGCCTGGAAAATCTCGAGCATGATAGCGCTGGACCACCCTTTAACCGGTGGCGGTTTTCGTGCGGTTACTAATCCGATTGTCTGGAGCAACTATGCCCCATATACCGCTGATTTTGGCCCGATACAAACACCAGCTATCCCGCCAGAACTGCGGCCCAAAGCCGCACACAACATCTATTTTCAGGTTTTGGGGGATCATGGCTTTGTCGGCTTGATAATCTTCCTGGCTATGTTGGGCAGCACTTATTTCAGTAATCTTCGTACCAATAAGCTTTGCCGAAACCAACCCGAGCACCTGTGGTTGTACCATTTAAGCAGCGCGCTTAATTTATCTATTATTGGTTACGGCATTACCGGCGCCAACGTCAGCCTGGCCTATTTTGATTTACTCTATGCGGTGTTAGCCATAGTGGTGGCGATGCAGCTGCTGCGCCCGGCAACAGCTGTGGCAAAAACACGGAGCCAGTTTTGAGTAACGCAACCCCGGGCCTAGGCAAAAAGATTGCAATTGGCGCAGCCTGGTCTGTGCTCACCCGGCTTAGTATTAAAGGCCTGGGTTTTATCAGCACTATTATTCTGGCCCGGCTGCTGTTCCCGGCCGATTTCGGCATTATGGCTGCCTGTATGGCGATGGTGGCTTTTTTTGAAATATTCACCAGCTTCAGTTTTGATATCAACATTATCCAAAAAGATAATGTGACCGATGACACCTTAAACAGCGCCTGGACCTGCAAGCTCCTATCAGGTTTGTTGCTGGCAATATTGCTGTTTATTGCCAGCCCCTGGATCAGTGCTTTTTTTAACGATCCCCGCTTAACGCTGGTGGTGCAGGCCGTTGCTTTTATTCCGCTGATTAAAAGCGCAGAAAATATCGGCTTTGTGCTGTACCGCAAAAATCTTGACCTGAAAAAAGAGTTTAATCTGGAAGTCATTGCCAAGTTACTGTCTTTCACCGTCACCCTAGCCGCGGCGTTTTACTGGCAAAACTACTGGGCGCTGGTTATCGGCATGTTTAGTAATGCTATAGCGCGCGTATTGTTAAGTTATGCAATGCATTCTTACCGCCCCGCTTTCGGCCTAAGTCAGGCGGCAGAGTTATTTCGCTTTTCTAAATGGCTGCTGCTTAATAACTTACTGATTTTTCTTAATCATAAAGTTACCGATCTGATTATCGGCAACAGAGCAAATACCACAGAACTGGGCTATTACAGCGTAAGTTATGAAATCTCTAATTTACCCACCACAGAACTGGTATTTCCGCTTAGCCGCGCGATCTTTCCCGGCTACTCGCTGGTTAAGTCAGACATTAATGCACTACGAGACATGTTTTTGAAAATTACTGCCGTAGTGTTGTTTTTTGCTGCGCCAATTTGCTTTGGCTTTTATGCTGTAGCACACGAAGCGGTTGCGCTTTTCTTGGGTGATAAATGGCTTAACATAGTGCCGATGGTGTCGATCTTAGCGTTTTATGGCTTAAGCCGCTGCGCCGTGCAAAATATGGGCAACGTATTCGTCGCCTTAGGTAAACCCCATATCAGTACTTATATTTCGCTGTCGCGCTTAATTGTAATCGTGCCATTGCTGTTGTACGCCGTATCGCACTACGGTGCACTGGGTGCCGCTGGCACTGTGCTGGCGGTATCCCTGATAACCTTGCCCATCAGTTTCTGGACCTGCAGCCTGCTGTTAAAATTCACGCTGCGCCAGGTTGTGATGCTGTTTGCTTTTCCAATAATTGCCGCTGTCATCATGACCCTGGCAATTAAACTGCTGGGCTACGTTTTACAGCAACAGCAAGTACACTCCGTTGCAGTACTGTTGCTGGCCAAAGTCGCTACCGGCGTTTTCTGTTATGTCGCCATGGCTGCATTATACTTAGGCTACATCACGAAAAATGAATTTTGGCTACAACTGCTTCACACGTTAAAGGCCAGAATAATTGCCCGGCGTTCGCCAAAGGATTTCCAGGGATGACTAAACAACAAAGCGGAGCGACAGTGGCTCAGCCTAAACACTTTTTGTTAGCCGGCTATGTCGGCGGTATCAATGTAGGTGATGAAACTCTTACCGCCGCAGTAGCAGCACATATCAGCCGGCACTACAGCAGCAACATTACAATAGCCTCTGGCCAACCGGCATTAAGCCAGACCTATATCGGTAACAGCTATAACTACGTTGAAGCCTATTATCCGGGGCAACCGCTTAACACTAAAGGCCTGCTAAATCTTGTCCGAGCGATCCGCCAGGCAGATATTATTGTGTTTGTTGGCGGTGGCTTATTGCAGGATGCCCACAGCACCAAGCTGATCCAGCACTGTGCTTTTATTGCCTCTGTCGCCAAAGTAATGAATAAACCGGTAATGTCATTTGGTATCGGCGCCGGCCCGATAAAATCTGCGCAAGGTGTCAAACTCAGCAACCTGTTTTTGCACGCCAACGACGTACTCTATTGCCGTGACAGCTACTCGGTTGAATATATACAACAACACCTGGCGCCACAGCCCGACACGATAAAACAGGGTTACGACAGCATTTTTTTACAAGGGCAGCAGCCGGCCGACACAGCCCGGCAAAAAGTTGTTGGGCTCTGTTACCGTCATTGGCCAGGCCTTGAGCAATCCACGCTGCTACGCCTGACACAGCAGTTAATTGACAATGAGTATGCGGTCGTTTTTATGCCGTATGAAAAAAGTGACATCGCGCTGTACCACAGTCTTAAACAGCAGTTCGGTGACAAGATCCAATTGTCGACGGAGCAAAATATTGCCGCAACACTTGGCACTATCAGCGCTTTGCACGGCCTTATTTCTATGCGTTTACATGCTAACCTGCTGGCGATTCTGGCCGGAGTGCCCTGTGTGGCGCTGTCTTATGATCCTAAACTGAGCAGTGTATTAGCCAGTGTAGGCTACGGCCAAAACGTGCTGCCTTTGTCAGCATCAGCAGAGGAAATTTTGCATCTGCTGCAACATCCGCCTGCAGCCACACAGCAGCACTTGCTGCAACAAGCCATAGCACAAAATGCCGGTTGCTTTAGTGATGCAATAAACCTTAGCCTGGCACGCCAAACCCCGTTCTCTGCTGTAAGAAAAGTTGCGCTGACAGCTTATTGGTACCGCAGTTTAGTGCTCGCCCCGGCGACCCGGCGCGTCGCTGTGGCAATAGCCCCGGTATTTAATAAGCTGCTGCCCGGCTCGCTAAAAGCCTGGATCAGACGAAAACTTGGATTTAACTGGTAATTTAAGGCTGACAGCAATGAAGATTGGCATTGTAACCACCTGGTTCGAACGCGGCGCGGCTTACGTGTCCAGACAATTTCGGGATGTGCTGGCAAGCGAGCACGATGTATTTATTTATGCCCGTGGCGGTGAAAAATTCGCTATTGGCGATGCAAACTGGGACCTGGACTACGTTACCTGGGCCAAAAAGCCCGCTACCTTTGCCTTTACTGACATTAACCTGGAAGATTTTCAGCGCTGGTTAGTCAGCAACAACATTGAGCTGGTTATTTTTAACGAACAAAAAATCTGGGCACCGGTTATGTTATGCCGTGAGCTGAAGATAAAAACCGGCGCCTACATCGATTACTACACAGAACAAACTGTCGATATGTTTGCGCTGTATGACTTTTTAATTTGCAATACACTTAAGCATCGCAGCGTCTTTGCCTGGCATCCGCAGTGTTTATTTATCCCCTGGGGTACAGATACATCGCTGTATCAGCCCAAAGCCGAGCCAAACGCCGAGCCTGGCGGTGTGACGTTTTTTCACTCTGCCGGCATGAGCCCATATCGCAAGGGCACCGATTTGCTGCTGCAAGCCTTTGCGTTATTAACCGGTGATGCAAAGCTATATTTGCACAGCCAGGTGCCCCTTAAAACGGCATTTCCACAGCTAACTGACAACATTGATGAGCTACTGGCCAAACAACAGCTGTTTATTCACGAAGGCACGGTAGCCGCCCCCGGTTTGTACACTAAGGGCGATGTGTATGTTTACCCGTCAAGGCTGGATGGTATTGGCCTGACAATCCTTGAGGCCGCTTCAGCCGGCTTACCGGTTATCGTGCCGGATTATGGCCCGATGAACGAGTTTGTTTCCGCCGATATCAACGGCCGCACAGTGGCGATAGATAAGCTCTGGGCGCGCTGGGATGGCTATTACTGGCCACAATGCGAAGTTAACATCGCAGCACTGGCAGCGGCCATGCAAAGCTATGTTGATAACGCCAGCAGCATGCCTCAGTACGCCAGGCAAGCGCGGCAATATGCCGAGCAGCACTTTAACTGGCAACACAACAGTGCCGAACTGGCGCAGCGGCTTACTCAGGTCAGGCTCCAATCTGCCGATGCTGTGCGTGGTGCAGAGCAACAGGCGCGTAAATATGATGCCACCCTGTTTCAACGTCACGCTAAATCGGCACGGCAACGTTGGAAGGAGAATTTTGCCGAGCAAAATCCAGTGCTATACCGGCTGTTACATAGCCTGAAATCAGCCCTGAAGCGCGGCTAACCATGCATTTTATCGTATTAGCCCCTAACGACTGGCATGGCCCCTGGATGAACCGACAACACCTGTTCAGCCGCATAGGGTTAACGCACCAGGTAACATACTCAACTGGGCCTTTATATTTCTGGCAACGAAGCAGTACTGCATTTGCGCAAGCGCCGCTGTTTTCACAGTACAAGCATGCTGACAACGTTAGCTTAGTTACGCCATCTAAGCTGATGCTGCGCCTGCCCAAAGTGCCGCTGATCGATCAGGCAGTATGTAAACAGTTTGCCCGCGCCGTTGCAGCTGGCAGTAAGGCGCACAGCTGCTTATACCTGTTTCACCCAGAGTATGCTGACTATATCGAGCATATTGCCCACCACAAGCTGGTTTATCACGCCTACGATGATTTCTCCATGCAAGGTGATTACACATCGCTGGCAGATAAAGAATTGGCACTGCTTACTAAAGCTGATGTGGTTTTTGCCTCCTCACAACGGATCCAACAGCGCCTTGCTGCGTTATCCGGCAGGCAAGACATCGTGTTTCTGCCCAATGGCGTTGACTACGAACTGTTCTCCCAGGCTCAGGCAGAACCCGATGATCTCAAAGCGATCCCACAGCCACGTGTTGCTTATACCGGCTCGATAAACCGTAAAGTTGACCTGGAGTTATTGCTTGAGCTGGCCACACGGCTGCCATCTGTGCACTTTGTACTAATTGGTGCTGTTGGTAAGCTGGATAGCAACGCTACTGTTACTGCGCTTAGTGCACTGCACAATGTGCATTTTCTCGGCGCAAAGCCGGTAAAGACAATTGCCGCCTATATGCAACATGCCGATATTAACATCATGATTTATAAAGCAGACGGCAGCACCTGGGCAATCTCAGGTTATCCCCTTAAGTTGCACGAGTATCTTGCTGCAGGTAAGCCGGTACTTAGCGCACCACTGGATGCGGTAGTTCCGTTTGCATCGGTATTAACGTTGGCAAACAGTGTTGATGAATGGCAAAGCGCAATTGAGCAGCATATAAACGCTCTGCCCGCCCCTGAGCAGGTAGCATCGCGTCAGGCTGTAGCCCGGCAAAACACCTGGGATATGCGTGTCAGGCAAATTCTGCAAACGCTGGAGCTGCTGTAAATAGAAAATTAATTTTCTACTTTGAGATCAGTCCTTTAATTCTATTTTTATACCAGAGAATATTTTTATGGATTTTTCTAAACCTTTCTCTCAACTGCCTGTTCTCTTCAAAATCTTTTGGTAATAGTGCTTTAGCCCAATCATTTAATTGCAGATCTACAATTAGATGAACCCGGCTAATGTCACTGTCATTCATTACTGAATGTGGAAAAGTGAAATCGCCATACCAGCACTCACCTTGCTGCCATTTTCGTCGGACAAAACCAAGTCTAAACTTCACATTTTTATCGGTTCTTATTGGAATGTGTATGCGCAAATAGCCAAAATCAGCTGACTCCACCGGATCATAGTGAGGCAATACTTTACTGCCTGGAGGTAAAGCACTTAAACGCGCCATAAGAATAGGCGCTTTAAACGAATCCAGCACTTTTTGGAAATAAGCGCACTCGTTCAGCACTATGGTAGGTATTGCCGGTTCATCGCCATAACCCAGATCACCTGAGTGATCATAATTCACACGCCCACCAGCATAAATCAAATTAAGCGTTTTCCAATTACCATCATGATATTTTAGTGGATGTGTATACATCTGATGATTTTCTGCTTTTGCCAGATCTTCAAGCAGCAGGTTTGCATCAAAAAAAAATGGAAGACGATGTACAATATTTATATCAAACATACAGCCCTCTAACAATAGACGTTACATATCAAGATTTCAGCACATCAACAATATATGTAAAAACACATGCAGCAAGGTTATAATCAAACCTTACAAATTATGCCCTTGCTGTGCAAGTCTTTGCCTGAGCGCTTGAACGGGATAATTCAGAGCATAAGCTCTTTTGGCATAATCAACTGCGCCGCCAATATTTCCGGCTTCCATTGAATACCAACCTAAAAAATAGTTTAATTCAGCAGAATCATTTTTCAGCAATTCAGGTGCGCTTTGCAAACATTCAATCGCCTGTTCAAGCTTGTTTTCTCGACGTAAGTAGAATGCTAACGCAGTATATGGCAAGGAGTTATCAGGCAGCGTTTGAATTAGTCGGTTTAACACTGCAAAACCATCACGTTTATCACCGGAAGTAATCAGTGCTTTTGCATAATCTATATGAACTTCGGCATACCAAGGGTGTTCTGGCTTAATCTTGTTATAGGTAAATCGAATTTCTAACAAAGCACTTTGCAAATTCGAGTTACGTTCATTACCAATAGTTGAAGCCGCACGTTGCAGCAAAATTAACCCGGCACAATAATGCCAGGCACCGCCCGCCGCTTCGCCAAACTTTCGTGCTTCCGCACTT
Source organism: Rheinheimera muenzenbergensis (assembly GCF_036984005.1). NCBI lineage: Bacteria > Pseudomonadati > Pseudomonadota > Gammaproteobacteria > Chromatiales > Chromatiaceae > Rheinheimera > Rheinheimera muenzenbergensis. Next base: position 16,942 of record NZ_JALAAR010000018.1, on the reverse strand, counting down.
TGCTGAGGAGTCATGTCTCTAAAAAAGCGTGAATTACGACCGACAATACTGCCTGCATACGCCGTTTTGCAGCGCTTATCCCAGGAATTAAACTCACTCTCCGTCACGCTAAACTCAAAAGCCGCTACATGACATGACGCGAAGAAAAATAGCAAAATTATCCATCGAACCATCGTTGCACTATCCTTGTCCAAAAACGCTTTGAAAAGCAGTATAGCGAGTGACAGGCTTCGATACCACAGTGTTTAAAGGCATTTTTTTTGCACTGGGTGCTCAGGTCTTGCAACCCACTAAATAAACAGTTCTAATATAGACATTTGCAAGCAAACAGGGAGCGTTTGTGTCAAAACACATTTTGTATATCGCATTCCATTTTCCGCCGATTCAAATTAGCAGCGGAGTGCATCGTAGCTTGGCGTTTAGCCGCTATTTTGCTGAAAATGGTGAGCATGTTACTGTGCTTACAGCAGACAAAAAAGCTTATCAACATTACGATGACAAGAACGAGAATTTAGTACCGTCCAGTGTCAAAGTGGTTCACGCTTTTGCCAGAGATTCTGCCCGCCATTTTTCTATAAGAAAAAGATATTTTGGTTTTTTAGCGCTGCCCGATAGATGGCAAAGTTGGATTTTTGGTGCTTTTTTTAGCGGGCTAAAAATAATACTTAAACAAAAACAAGATGTTATAATTAGCACCTACCCTATAGCCTCCGCTCACATCATTGGTTATTTACTGCATAAAATCACCGGCACCACATGGATTGCTGACTTACGCGATCCCATGCTGCAAAAAGAATATCCAGAGAGCAAAGCAAACAAAAAGATATTTTCCTGGATAGAACGAAAGTTAATAAAGCATTGTAAACATATTATTCTCACCAGCCCAGGCGCGGTTGCTCTGTATAAAGAAAGATATCCAGATGTACCCTCTTCAGTTTGGCAATTATTCCCTAACGGTTATGACGAAAAGCTTTTCTCTCAGGCTCAAGCTAACGAAACGCATAAAAATGCGAAAGATATATGTTTGGTTCACAGCGGTACTATTTACCCTTTAGATAGAAACCCAAAGCATTTATTTATTGCGATTTCAAAATTAAAAAGTGAGAAGCCAGAGATAGCATCACGACTGCACATCGTATTGCGGGGTTCCGGACATGATCATCTATTTATACCCATGATTAAAGAATGCAATATACAAGACATTGTTTCATTGCAACCATCATTAAATTATGTTGAGGCAATCAACGAAATGTTGTCAGCTGATGCATTATTATTACTGCAAGCCAGCAGCTGCAATTACCAAACCCCGGCAAAAGCATACGAGTATATAAGAGTTCAAAAGCCAATTCTTGCGCTAACGGATGCAGAAGGCGACACGGCTGATTTAATAAAGCAAAGCAACATGGCTGAGATTGCACCTTTAAACAACAGCGAAATGATTTTAGAATCAATAATCAAGCTTGTTTATAGTATTGACAACAACTGTTACCAGGCACTGCCGTTAGAGCAGATTGTTAAGTTTTCACGCCAATATCAAGCTGAGAAACTTCATAACCTGATATTACAGCTTTAAACTCATTCATAGCGTAAGGATTACCTAATGAACTGGCGATGTGACACAGAGACCAATAACGGCATCAATAGTATAAAACTTAGTAAGATAAATGTATTAAATCTGAGCTTGAGTTTTATCCAGCCTGTTAAACTTCAAGAGTCTGCGCATGACTTCATTATCATAGTTGACCGATTAAGACTTTATAATAAAGATTACTCGGATTTAGATACATTAAACGAACTACTACACTCGCACAGAGATGATCTAGAAAAATTACCAAGCCAGATTGCCGGATTTTTTTTGTTGCTTTTTGTCGAAAAATTAACCGGCAATGTAAGCATCATAAACGACCATGTTGGCAGCATTCCTTGCTATATTGACCAGCGCGATGACGGCGTCTTATCAATCAGCGATAGTATGCATCTGTTGCCAAACCTTGCCAGCGGCGCTGACCTCAACCCCCAGGCACTGTTTAATTATGTGTTTTATCACTGCATCCCCTCTCCCATCAGCATTTATCAGGGCATTAGCAAGCTTGAACCCGGCGTACTGGCTAGCATAACCCGCAGCGAATCGCTCAGGCAGCAGAATTACTATGCACCGGCATTTACGCCGTCAAACGACAGTTCTGAACAATTGATGCAACGCTGTCATACGCTGATTTCTGACGCAGTGCGGCGCAATATGGCAGAAGATTGCGCCGCGTTTCTAAGTGGCGGTCTGGATAGTTCGACTGTCGCAGGCATGCTGGCTAAACATCAGCAACAGCATGGCCTAAATGCAAAAACCTATTCTATTGGCTTTGAAGCCAAAGGTTATGACGAAACCGAGTATGCATTAATTACCGCCAAGCATTTTAAAACCGAGCATAAAGTTCATTATTTGCAACCCGATGAAATTGCCAGCCACTTTACCAAAGTAGCCGGCTATTTTAATGAGCCGTTTGGAAACTCGTCAGCTATGGCGGCCTATATTTGTGCCCAGGCCGCTAAAACAGATGGTGTTAAAGTAATGCTAGCCGGTGATGGCGGTGATGAAATATTTGCCGGTAATGAGCGCTACGTAAAACAAAAAGTATTTCAGCGTTTTGCTGCCCTGCCCGGCCCGTTACAAAAGTTACTGAGCCTGAGTTTAGATAACCATCTGGCAGACAAGGTCCCGCTGCTAAAAAAAGGTAGCAGCTATGTGCGGCAGGCTAAGGTGCCTCTGCCGGACCGGTTAGACAGCTACAACTTCGTCAACTGTTTCAATTTAACCCAGATGTTCAGCTCAGATTTACTGTCGCAGATTGATCCAGAGCTGCCTGCAGCACAAAAGCGCGCACGCTATAACGCCTGTGTCTCTGATGACGCGGTCGATAAAATGATGTATCTGGACTGGAAGTTCACTCTGGCCGATAACGACTTTGTTAAGGTTCGCCAAATGTGCCAGCTGGCAGGCGTTGAAGTACGCTTTCCGCTGATAGAAAAGGAGTTAGTTGATTTTAGCTGCACTGTCGCTGCCGATATAAAAGTACCCGGACAAAAGCTACGCGATTTTTATAAAAACAGCTTTCGCGGCTTTTTACCTGATGCCACCCTTAGCAAAAGTAAGCACGGCTTTGGTTTACCCTTTGGTGTCTGGATGAAACAGCGGCCCGATTTACAACGTATCGCGCTTAATGCTCTGCAGCAATTTAAACAGCGTAATATTTTGCAAGCGTCGTTTATTGATCAGGCAATACATACCTTTGAAAAAGGCCATGCCGGCTATTACGGCGAACTGGTATGGATACTGGTAGTACTGGAACTTTGGCTGCAACAGCATGGAGCAGCGAATGCTTAGCGCTCTGCTGCATAACAGCCTGCAACTGGCAGGTAAGATGCTGGGAAGCAATAAACTCAGTATTCTGATCTATCATCAGGTACTGGCCAGCCCCGACCCTATGCGCCCAAGTGAACCAACCGCAGCGGTATTTGACTGGCAAATGCAGCTTCTTAGCCGGTATTTTACGCCATTGTCACTTGATCAGGCACTTACGCATTTACAAACAGGCAGTTTACCGGCCAATGCAGTGTGCGTTACCTTTGATGATGGTTACGCAAATAACCTTACCGTAGCACAACCAATCCTTGCCAAATATGGCATACCGGCCACAGTGTATGTGGCAACAGGCTTCAGTGATGGCACTAACATGTGGAATGACCGGCTAATCCACCTGTTTGCAGAGCCGGAACGGCAGCAATTACAGCTTGATGGTGAATTGCTGCAACTTGGCGACTGGCAAAACCGGCGTAATCAGGCGCAGCAGTGGTTAAAAAACTTAAAGTACCTGCCAATTGCAGAGCGATTGCAGAAAATTGACCAGTTTTATCGGCAAAACAGCATCCGGGAGCAAGCTGCATTAATGATGACTCCGGCGCAAATACAACAGCTGGCAAAATACGGTATTACCATTGGCGCTCATACTGTTAATCACCCTATTTTAAAAGTACTACCGACCGAACAACAGCGGCAGGAAATCAGCGAGTCCAAGCATCAGCTTGAAAGCTGGTTAGATAAGCCAGTACTACATTTCGCCTATCCTAACGGTGTAGAGGGTGTCGATTTCGACGATACAACAGTGGCGCTGGTAAATCAGATTGGTTTTAACAGCGCTGTGGTAACTAATTGGGGCGTTTCAAACGCTGACACACCACTGTTGAAGTTAAAGCGCTTTACCCCATGGGATAGAACAGCTGCAAGATTTCATATGCGGTTGATAAAACAATTTATACAATAGGAATCGCTTGATTATGTCAAACACCAGCGCAGTGCTTGTGATAGGTTTATGTAGCCATGGGCTTGCTGTTACAAGGGCCCTGGCCAAAGAAGGCGTTACCGTTTTTGCCGTAGAGCAAAACAACGCCCTTCCTGGAGTGATTACCAATAGTGTCAGCCAACTATTTTCAGTAGACAGCTTCTCGGCAACCGATCTGGTTCCTGCCCTGCTGCAGATACGTCAGCAATTAAAAAAGTGGGACAAAGTAGTGCTTATGCCAACCAACGACAATCACGTTAAAATTGTCGGTGAGGCGTTAGAAAAATTGCTACCCAATTATTTATTAAGCTGGTCTGCCTGCGCAACACACATACTTAATTTACAGAAAAAAGATTTTTTAGAGTCCGCAGCCAGAGAACAACAAGTCAATTACCCAAAGAGTGTAGTTTTCAACAGCTTGAGTAATATTGATGACGTAGTGAGTACGATGCAGTTTCCGATGATCTTAAAGCCCGTTAAGCCGATGTCATCATTCAAAACCATCATCGTTCAAACGGTTAAAGATTTAGCAACGCAACTTGAAACTTATCAGCACGATTTTCCTATCGTCGGTCAGGAATTCATCGCCGGTGGAGACAATACGCTGTTTTTTGCCGAAATGTTACTGGATAACGGCACCGTGGTGCAAAATTTAACCGGCCGAAAAGTCGCATCGCACCCGCCGGCACAAGGCCAGGCAACTATTGCAGAGATCCACGCAAATGAAAGCGTTGCGATGTTGGCGGAGAAATTTATCGCACCTTACAAGCTATCGGGACCTGTCGCAGTTGAATTTAAAATGGCACCTGATGGTAGTTTTTGGCTGATCGAACCGACTGTAGGCCGAACCGAATTCCTGGTCGAGTTAATAATCTCAGCGGGCTACAATCAGCCATATCAAGAGTTTCTAATCGCATTGGGCATGCCAGCTCCCTGCTATACCAACTTAACATCAACAATTTGGTTTGATTGTGAGCGTGCCCCGCTGAGTTTTGTTAAAACGTGCTGGGACCAGAAAACCTTGCGGCCATTTGGAAAGAAGCCAGCTTTCACCTACTTCGCACTGTCAGATCTGCGGCCGTTTCTTAAGGCATCCCTATCGCTGTTGAAACGGGTTATGTTTAAATCATGAGTGAACGGCGTTTGTACACCACCCAAGTTTATCCTGCAAACGAGGCTCTGCCAGAGCATTTGCAAGCCTGGCTTAAGCAGCATAGCGCGCATTCGATTTACTCAACTTATGAGTGGTTCTGTTCTCTTAGCCAATTTAAAAAGCAGCATCAGGAGACTGCAGCGATAAACTATTACTGGTTTTTTATCTTCGACAACGCTGCGCCGTGCATCGCAGTCGCGCTGGAGCAAGACAAGACGAAGCTTAAAATTATCACTAATTTTTATACGCCGTTTTGCGATATTTTTTTTGATGCCTCAGTGTTAAACCATTCGCAAGCCTGGTCAGAGTTACTTAACCAACTCATAAGCAACAACGATAAGTGGTTGAGTCTGGAAGTGTCGCCGTTGTATCCAGAGCAGTTCAATACGCTGTCAGATGCAGCAAAGGATTTGCCTGTAGCACTGTTTCAATACAGCTATTCAGTGAATTATCGCAGCAGCTTTACCGATTTCGCCTCCTATTGGGCCGGCCGTTCATCAAAGCTACAAAATACCTATCAAAGACGCTTAAAAGCGCTTACCAAGCAACATTTCAGGCTGGAAGTTCACAGCACCGTCTGCGATAAAATCAAACAGATTTACTGGCAGATTTATCAGCAAAGCTGGAAAGTAAAAGAGCCTTCAGAGGATTTTATTAACTGGCTTATCGATTGGGCTGCTGACCAACACAAGTTGCAACTGGGCATCTTGTACATAAACGATGTTCCGGCCGCATTTCAACTCTGGTTGCTAGAAGGTAAAACGGCATCAATTTATAAGCTTGCACAAGACAAACAGTTTGATGCGTTTTCACCCGGTACAGTATTAACGAAACAGATGATAGAGCAATTATCACAGCATCACGGTGTGCGTACTATTGATTTTTTACTAGGCAATGATGACTTTAAATCGCTGTGGATGGATTGTAAAACCAGCGTCAGCGGTGTCGAAATAATTAATCAACGAAGCTTGAAAGGTAAAGTGGTAGCACTGGGATATAAGCTCCGTGATGTGATAAAACAAAACACCCGAATAAGCTTTCATCGCGGAAATATTAATAAATAAATTATTGGCATAAGAATGAACACAGCCCTACTTTTGCAAAGCGGATTTTACCCGATGAAATCGGGCCCTTTGTTTCTGCACGTTGCCAAAGGGTCGAACGATAATACCGCCGTTGTTATCCTGCCGCCCTTTGCTGAAGAGATGAATAAAGTCAGGCATTTGCTAAGCGATACGATGCGCAAACTGGCCGCCGCAGGCCTTAGCTGTTTTATGCTGGATAATTATGGCACCGGTGACAGCGAAGGCGATTTAGATACCGCCACTACGACTATCTGGCGCGAAGATCTGCTGCAACTGCTTAGCAAGCTGCGTGATGAGGGTTTTGAGCAGGTTAGCTTTATTGCCGTGCGCTTCGGCACCCTGCAGCTGTTTGACCTGTTAAACCAGCATGAACTGCCGCTGACAACAAAACAGCTGGTGTTGTGGCAACCAATGTTTGATGTAACCAAATTTTGGCAGCAATTTGCCCGCATTAAAGTGGCCGAAGCAATGGCAAGTGGGGTGAAATTAAACCAAAAAGAACTGGAACAGCAGCTTAACGACGGACACAGCCTGGAAATTGGCGGCTATCCAATAAGCCCGGATTGGTATCACAGCCTGCTGCAAATGCAATTTAACCTGCCTGTCGTACTACCACAATTTAGCTTGAGCTGGTTTGAGACCTCACAGCTGGACAACATAGCCATACCGGTACAAAAAATGCTGCAACAACTGGAACAACAGCAAAAAGTTAATTTTGTGCAGCTAAACGCGGAGCCCTACTGGCAAACAGTGGAGTTGGCCAGTGCAGATGCACTTATCACACTAACGGTGCAACAATTAACCGCAGGTGCAGCATGACAGAGCGTTATATCAGCCTAGCCAGTGGCAATGCCTCCCTCAGTGCGATTTTACACACGCCAACGAATACCCAGCCCAGCCAAACCGGGGTACTTATCATTGTTGGCGGCCCACAATATCGGGTCGGCAGCCATCGGCAGTTTGTCAAACTCAGCCGCTATCTTGCCGACAATGGCATAGCGTCAATGCGGCTGGATACCAGCGGCATGGGTGACAGCAGCGGTAGCAAAGCGGCATTTTATCAGCAAGATAATGATCTTGAGACGGCAATAACAGCCTTTATGCAGCACAACCCGCAGCTGAAAAACCTGGTACTGTGGGGGCTGTGTGATGCCGCCAGTGCGATTTTAATAAAGCTTAATAAACCCGACCCGCGCATAGCTGGCGTAGTGTTGCTTAACCCCTGGGTACGGCAGCAGCATAGCCACGCTGAGGTTATGCTAAAGCACTACTATTTAAAACGCTTATTCAGCCGTCAGTTCTGGCAAAAGATGTTTGGCGGTGGTGTGGCTTTGCGCCACAGCTTAAAAGACATTTGGCAAACCCTGCAGCAACGCAAAGCAAAACACAGCCGTACTGCGTCGACACCTGAGGCCAATGAACAAAATTATGTCCAACTGATGCTGCAGGGTTGGCAACGCTATCAGGGCAAAACGCTTCTGATCACCAGTGGCAACGATTTAACTGCTCAGGAATTTCTCTCTCTTTGCCAGCACGATGATAGCTGGCGCAGCTTACTGTCATCAGCCCAACACTGCCACATTAATGATGCGAACCATACTTTTTCTACTTTGTTGTGGCGCCAGCAAGTAGAGCAGCTAACATTTCAATTCGTTCAACAATTACTATCAAAATAGGCAGACGATGAAAAATCTTACTCTCAAACTGCTGTTGTATTACTTCATCGTAGCCGGCATTGCGGCACATCTGTTATTGCTGGTTGTACTTGTTAAAGATCGGACTTTAATACCCGTCGTTAAGGAAAAGTTAGTTAACTTTGTCGTCGGCTCTGAGGCAGATGCGCCTGCATTATTACCATCAACTGAGCAAATACACGCTGATATTGCTGCGGTATTCACCCCGTGGCAAGCCGATAATAAAAACTACCCTGAACGCTATGGCGTTTGGGTAAACAATCAGCCTTTTGACAGCTTGCCACTTGCCGTAGCAGCGCTTAACCACGGCGATACTTTGCATATTGGCAGCGGCGTTTATGACAACGCATTCAAAATAAGCAAAGATGACATCACCATTATTGGCTATGGCCATGTTGTATTTGAAAAAGGTAGCGTGAATGGTAAGGGCTTTATACTGGCCACCGGCAACAATCTGACAGTGCACAATATCGAATGCCGCTACATTAGCGTTCCCAGTAAGAATGGCGCCTGTATAAGGCTTGAAGGTTTAGGTTTAACGCTGAATAAGGTCTATTTTCACTCGAGTGAAGAAGGCATTCTGGAAACAGCCTCAAAGCCCGGTAATATATACATAACCAATAGCCGGTTTGAACTACTGGGTAAAGCCGGTCAGGCTCATGCCATGTACCTTAACAAGGCAAATTTGTTTTTTAGTAATAGTATTGTTGTGGCGTCTAAAGATCAGGGGCATGGTATTAAAAGCCGCGGTGCGGTAACGGTAATAGAAAACAGCATCCTTGCCGGCCTTAGCGCCCAGGACAGCCGTCTGGTTGATATATCCAACGGCGGCAAGCTCAGCATTAAGGGCTCAGTGCTACAGCAAGGCCCCTTTTCGGCGAACCATCAGGCTATTGGTTATGGCCTGGAAGGGATTAAACACAGCGAAAATGCGGTGAATATTTCCGACAATGTATTTATTCTCGAGCGCCAGGGCAGCAACCTGCTTTACAAAGCACACGATGCAGCGCCACCGGCGCAGATCGTCAACAATATGATTGTTGGGGCAGATAGCCGCGACAACGACAACTTTCATTTTGCTAACAGACAAAAAGCCGGCCTGGCTGCATACCCGCTGTTACCCGCGCTGTTATGCGACAGCGGGCAAAAATGTTAAGGCTAACTTACAGCAATATTTCTGCCACGGCCGGATGGCCGAGAAAGTCTTGCGGGCTGGCTGTTGGGCCATAGGCGCCAGACTGATACACCACTACCCAATCGCCCACGTCTGCAACGGGTAAACTGACTTTATCCGCCAGAATATCCAGCGGCGTGCATAGCGGCCCAACTATCGTGACCTGCTCTGTGGTGTCGCTGCTTAACCTGTTACCTATTGCCACCGGATAATTTTTGCGGATCACCTGGCCAAAATTACCTGAATTCGCCAGGTGATGGTGCAAGCCGCCGTTACATACCAGATAAGTGCTACCGCGTGAGACTTTTTTATCCACTACCTGACAGGCATATACCCCGGCTTCTGCTACCAGATAGCGGCCCAATTCGATTACCAGTTCTATATCTTTTAGCTCAGCATCATATTGTGTTAGCAGTTGCCGCAAGGACTGCCCCACCGCTGCCAGCTCTAAACGTTTTTCACCGGCAAAGTAAGGCACACCAAAACCGCCGCCCAGGTTGATTAAATTGGGCCGGTACGGGCACGCCGCGACCAGTTTTGCCGCCAGGGCAAAGGTATGCTGGTGCGCTTCTATTAACGCCTCGGGTTTAAGGTTTTGTGAGCCGCAAAATATATGAAAACCACGCAATTTAACCGCCATAGCGCCAATATCAGCTAACAGCTCAAAAGCCTGTTCTTCATCTATGCCAAAAGGCTTAGCACCACCGGCCATTTTCATGCCGGAGGCTTTTAGCTCAAACGCCGGGTTTATCCTAAGTGCCACCTGAGGTGTCAGCTTAGTTTTTTCGCCAAGTTTAACTATGCGCTTAAGCTCACCAGCCGACTCAACATTTAACGTAACGCCGGCAGTAATGGCGCTAAGCAGTTCAGCATCGGTTTTGCCGGGACCGGCAAAGCTGATATCAGTGACCGGCATACCGGCTTGCAATGCCAGCAGCATTTCTTTTTGCGATGCCACATCAAAGCCATCAACCTGGCTACGCAAATGCTGAACTACCGGCCAGTAAGGGTTAGCTTTAATGGCATAATGCAGTTTTATACCCGCGGGAATAACTGCGCGAAAGCGTTGCACCTGCTTAGTGATCACGCTGCGGTCATAGGCATAAAACACAGATTTGCCCAGCATAGCGCCAATTTGTTCCAGCCGGTAACCGCCAAGCATTAACTGGTTATCGCATTGCTCAAACTGATCCATCCGCTCGTGTACAACTTTTACACTTTCAACACTGCTCATCTGCCACTCACTTGAAAATAATCACGGTATTGCTCGGACAATAACTTACGGTCAATTTTACCGTTAGCATTTTTAGGTAATGTCTGCTGCAGCAATAACACTTTGGGTTGCATAAAATTTGGCAAACTACGCTTTAATTGCAACTGCCAGGCGGCCAAATCAGGCTCTGCTCCAGCTTTACAAGCCAGTAGTACCACTATGGCCTGCTCCAGCTCCGGATGTGGTACGCCAATCGCCGCGACATCTACCAGCTCAGGGCTTACTGCATACACCGCTTCTTCTACTTCGGTTGGGCTGACACGGTAACCCGAGGTTTTAATCATTTCATCGCGCCGGCCAATAAAGTACAGGTAACCTTCTTCATCGTAGCGCACGGTATCACCGGAAAACACCGCAAGCTGTGGCAATTGTATGCCTTTAGGTGCAACCGGGTCTGGTTTAAAACGCTCTGCGGTTTTTTCCGGCGCATTCCAGTAACCCAAACTGACCAGCGGACCGCGATGTACCAGCTCGCCAGGCTCATTTGGCCCGCACAGACTGCCATCTTCACGTACTACGACAATTTCGGCATTCGGAATAGCCTTGCCCATAGAGCCCGGCCGCTGCTGTAGATCAGCCGGCGGTAAATAGGTCGAACGAAATGCCTCAGTTAAACCGTACATCAGATAAGGTTCGGCGTTGTGGAAAATCTGTTGCAGTTGCTGCAGCAAAGGCTGTGGCATAGCCCCGCCGGAGTTGGTCAGATAGCGTACGCTATCTGCAGTGCCATCCGTCCAGTTGGCTTTGGCCAATTGGGCCCACAACGGCGGCACAGCGGCAATGCCGGTAACGCCATGTTGCGCTACGGTGCGCACCACGTCCTGCACAAGAAAAAAGTCCAGCAGTACCACACTGGCGCCGGTTAAAAAGGCCGTGGTTAACTGGCTTAAGCCATAGTCAAAACTCAGCGGTAGTAACGCCAGCAATACGTCATCACAGCTGTTGGCCAGATAACTGGAAACACTTTGCGCCCCGACTAACATATTACGGTGCGATAACACCACACCTTTGGGTTTGCCGGTGCTGCCAGAGGTATACAGTATCGCCGCCATATCGGCATCTGTTGCATGCGGATACTGGCGCAATTCAGCGTTAGTCTGGCTGTAAAATGGTTTGATTTGCAAATGACCCGTGGCCGCAGTGTCGCAAGCAGCCGTATCGGTTAACAATACTGTGTGTAAATCGGGGCACTGCTGTAACTCATGCTGCAATGCCGCCAGCCGTTCGCTGCTGGTTATCAGCAAACGTACATTACAGTCGCGCAAAATGTGCGACACCTGGGCGGCCTTTAAAGCCGGATTGACTGGTACAAACACAGCGCCGGCACAAGATGCGGCAAACAAACCAAACACGGTTTCAAATTGTTTTGGCAAATATACCGCAACGCGTTCGAAACGGCCGATCCCAGCTTGCTGCAGCTGTATCGCAGCGGCAATAACGCCCTGATACAATTCAGTATAAGTTAATGTCTGCTGCTTAAAGTACAACGCCGGACGTGAAGCGTACTGCTGTGCTGACTGGCTGATAAGTTCATGAATATTTTTGGTCATAACATCCTTCAGACCTTGCGCTTTTATTCCCTTTGTGTGCAATAATAAAACAGTTTTGCAAAAAAACCGACTGTAATTTGCCGCTTTTTACCGAAGTGGCATGTCGTGGATGTAAAGCAGGGAATTTGGTTCGTTATTTAAGGAATGCAACATGTCTCACCAGCAGTTACTCGCAGATATACTTCGCAGCGTTTTACAGATAGATAAACAATTCAACGACGACACCTTATTACTTGGCGCTATAGCTGAGTTTGATTCTATGGCTGTTATTGCGGTGATTACCGAACTGGAAGACCAATTGGGCATAGTGGTAAACGACGATGAAATCTCTGCCGAGGTGTTTGAAAGCTTTGGTCAGTTACGTAAGTTTATCGAGCAAAAGCAAGCGGCCTGATTCGCCATCATCCTGGTGGAACCACAAATTAGTACGGCAATAGCGCTATAGGAAACAGTATGCATACATTCTCACGGGTTTCAGTTATCGGTTTAGGTTATATAGGTTTACCCACAGCTGCAGTTATTGCCTCGCGTGGCGTTGACGTACTGGGTGTAGATGTATCCGAGCACGCGGTTAATACCATTAATCAGGGTAAAATTCATATCGTTGAACCTGATTTAGATATGCTGGTACAGGCCGCCGTAACTACCGGAAAACTTAAAGCTTCATTAACGCCAGAACCGGCAGAAGCCTTTATGATTGCCGTACCCACACCGTTTAAAGACAATAAAAGCCCGGACTTAAGTTATATCCGCGCCGCAGTCGAAAACATTGCGCCGGTTATCAGCAAAGGTAATTTAATCGTGCTGGAGTCCACCTCTCCGGTTGGCACTACCGATCAAATTTCTGCCTGGCTGGCCGAGCTACGCCCCGATTTAATCATGCCGCATCAGGATCCTGATAAAGCCGATGTGTTTATAGCCCACTGCCCGGAGCGGGTATTACCGGGACGGGTATTACAAGAGCTGGTCAGCAATGACCGCATTATTGGCGGCATTACCGAGCGCTGTGCGGCCCGGGCCGTTGATTTATATCATTTATTTGTCCGCGGCGAATGTCTGCTAACCAATGCCCGCACCGCAGAGATGGCCAAACTGACCGAAAACTCATTTCGCGATGTCAATATCGCTTTTGCCAATGAGTTATCAATGATTTGTGACCATCTTAAGATCAATGTCTGGGAACTGATTAAACTGGCCAATCGCCATCCCAGGGTCAATATCTTATTACCTGGCCCCGGTGTCGGTGGCCACTGCATAGCCGTTGACCCCTGGTTTATTGTTGACTCGGCGCCCGAGCAGGCGCAAATCATCCGTAAAGCTCGCGAAATTAACGATAGTAAACCACACTATGTGGCAGACAAAATTAAACAAGCGGCGGATCAGTTTAAAAAGCCGGTTATTGCTTGTTTAGGGTTGGCATTTAAAGCCGATATTGACGATTTACGGGAAAGCCCGGCGCTGGATATTGCCATGTCGCTGATACGCGATAATGTTGGTGAAATATTGCTGGTAGAGCCGAATATCAAGCAACTGCCAGCCAAATATGCGGCACATGCCGACAAGTTAACACCGCTGCCGCAGGCGTTAGAGCGCGCCAATGTGTTAGTGGTGCTGGTTGATCATAAGCAGTTTAAAACCTTGCACCCGGCTGATGTTGCGACCAAGGTAGTTATAGATACCAGAGGCATCTTCGGCTAAGAAACCAAGCTTATATTTCCATTACAGGGAGCGTATAACATGAACAAAAAAACCCTTTTAGCCAGTGCTTTGTCACTGGCTTTACTTTCTGGCTGCGGCACTAAAGATGCCGCAGAACATTATACTGACGCACTAAATTATATTAATCAGCAACAGTATGATGCTGCCGTTATCGAGTTAAAGTCAGCAATTCAGCAAACCCCGGAAAATAGTGAATATCGCTTTACTCTGGGCACTTTGTATTTACAAATTGGTGATGTACATTCTGCCGAAAAAGAACTGCAACGCGCCCTTGCCGGCGGCAAAGCCTTGACTGATGTCGGTTTACCACTGATCCGCGCGACTTATCTGGCTACCGACTATGCCGCAGTTTTAGCACTGTTTGCCGACACCCCCGCCATACCGGCAGAGATAGCAGATTACGTCACCTTATACAAAGCTATGGCAGAGCTGGAGCTTGGCTCTGTCGACGATGCATTAAACCTGTTTTCAAGCGTCGCAGATAGCGAAAAAACCGGCGTTGCCGCCTATGCGCAGGCGAACTTGCTGATCCCACAGAGTAAATACCAGGAAGCTTTAGACCTGTTAGAATCAGTCACGCAAGACTACCCACATCAGCAGGAAGCGCTTTATCTCAAAGCTAATTTGCTAATAGCCCTGACCGAAGACGAAAAAGCCTATACCGAGCTAAACAACTATATTAAGTTGCAACCCAGGCAATTCAAAGCCCGGCTACAAGCTGCACAACTGGCGGTTAAACTGGAAAAATACAATGAAGCTAAAAGCCAGTTAAAAACCATCTTCGCTGCTTCTCCTGATCAACCGCTGGCAAACTACCTTGCTGCAGTTACGGCAATGCATGAAGAAGATTACACCGCTGCTAAAGAATATGTAGAAAAAGCCCTGAATAAAGGCTACAGAACTACACAGGCCAGAATTCTGGCTGCCGTTACCTCGATCAAATTAGGCCTAGAAAGTCAGGCGCTGCATCATTTAACAAGTATTGAGCAACATCTGCATGGCTTTCCTCAACTGCAGCGCATATACATTGCCCTGCAGCTTAAAGAAAACAAAACTGACACTGCGCAGCAAGAACTGTTAGACATGCAAATGAGTGACGAAGATATTCGTCTGGTAGCGGGCACCGCGCTTAATTTAGTGAAACAAGGTAACAATGCTGCTGCACGCGAACTGATTGCCAAGTACGAAAGCAGCATGTCAGATGCCGCACAAAGCCTGAGTGCGGTAGGACAACTTAAAATGTCGATCCCCGGCGAAGAACTAGCCGCTATCCGTGACCTGGAGCAAGCGTTATTGCTTGCACCTGACATGCATCAAACCAGATTGGTGCTGGTTGCCAGTTACCTGAAAAACAATCAGTTTGACCAGGCAGAGCAACTTGCCGACACCTGGCTTGCGAATCCGGAAACCGCTAATTTGGGCTATAACGTTAAAGCCTATAGCAGTTTACTGCAAAAAAATATTGCGGATGCCGAGCAATGGTTAAGTAAAGCGGCCGAATCTGAAGCCGACAACCCGCTGACGTTAATGCTGCAGGCTGCGATTGCTAAACAGCAAAACAATAAGCAATTGGCTGCCAAACTTACCGGCACCATCTTGCAAAAAGCCCCCGACTATATCCCTGCTATACGTCTGGCCTATATGCTGGCAAAGGAAGACAACAACACAGCAGCAGTGCTGGCATCAACAAAAAAGGCTGAGCAGGCCAATCCCGGCAATTATGTGTTGAGGCTTACACTGGCCAGAATGTTGTTAACTGAATCTCAGTTTACTGAAGCCAGTAAGTTATTAGAGCAGCAGCCTCCCCTGTTAAGTGACCGGCAGGCTTCACATTGGGTTATGCTGATTGACTTAGCACTAAAACAAAATAAACCTAAAGATGCGCTGCGTATTAGCCAGAGCTGGTTTGAACAGCAACCCAATATTGCCCAGCCAGGGTTAACCTATGCCAATTTACTGCTGCGGCAACAACTACCGCAGGACGCGTTACGCACGTTAAACCTGTTGAAGAATAATCACGCCGGCCATGTTCAGCTAACACTACTGACAGCGGCCGCACTGGAAATGCTAAAGCAATATGACGCAGCATTAGCCGAGATCAATAGCCTGCCAGCCAGCGTCTCTGACACTGCCCTGACTTTGGCGCTTAAAGGTCGTTTGTTATTGCTATTAGAAAAACCAGCACCGGCACTGGAGGCTTTGCTTGGCAGCTATGATAAGGAGCCAGTAAACTCCACCGCTACCCTTATTGCTGATTTATATGCTAAAGAATATTCGCTACGTAAAGGTATTGAATTTATAGAGCAACATATCGCTAAAACCGAGCCGACGGAAATGCTGATGTCTTACTATGCCAATATGCTGGTGTCATCAGATCCGCAAAAATCGCAGCAAATTTACAGCACATTGTTAAACACCTATGCAGAAAATTTTATACTGCTGAATAACTATGCCTGGTTGTTGCTGCAAAACAAAAATTACGCTGAAGCCATCACCTACGCCGAAAAGGCTATTGCTCTGGCACCAGATAACCCTGATGTGCTTGACACTTACGGCGCGGCACTGTTGCGGACAAACAAAACCGAAGAAGCGTTAATACAACTGGAAAAAGCCTACAAACTGAAGCCCGACAGTACAGACATTAAACTGATCTATGCAGAAGCCTTATTAACAGCCAAGCGTAGCGATGAAGCCAGAGTTATTCTTGATACTGTAAACAGTGCAGATAGAGAGGTAAAACGTAAAGTTGAAGCGCTACAGCAACAAGCAAGCAATTAAGGTTAAGCTGTAAAACACCGCAAGCGGATACTGTGTGATCCGCTTAGTTTTTTAATTATTTCAACACCATGTACTAAATTGCAGACATAAAAAAGCCGGAATATCCGTAATGCCGGTCAGTTAAGCTGACCGGCATTTTTCTTTTTAACGGGATACTTAAGTTTGCTCGATTTAACACTTCT
>NZ_JALAAR010000017.1:0-104882 GCF_036984005.1 Rheinheimera muenzenbergensis | reverse complement strand
ACCCCTAGGTTCCAGCAAGACCTGACCCTGAAGCCCCTTCGGAAAAGGCAAAAGGCAAGACCTGACCCTGAAGCCCCAATATCTTCTTTCGTCACATAGTCACCTCCTGTCTTAGTTTGGTTATGACCCTATAAGGGTAAGCCGCTAATCATTTTTTCGCCTAAACTTATGAAATTGTGACTTGTCAATAGAGAGATGACGCTATCTCATTGATTGATAGTGCCTTTTAAAAAACGTGCTAACAAAAAAACTCCAAAACATTTCAGGGGCTGATTGTGTTATTAATTACCAATCATTACCTTGTCACGTAAAAAGCCTTGCAACACAGGCGGGCATTGCTGCGTGGATGAATGAGCTGGGAGTGGAAAATATTGACGGGTTATATGCATGGCTAACATGCTGCGAAGCGTACAATTATCACCGCTTAACTTCTGAAAAAAATGCACACTTCTATGAATTAAAACTGCACGGCCAGCCATTAAAACGAAAAGATAAAATCGAGCAAATTTGTCACTTGTCGCCAAAGGCGTCTGAAGCACTCAATCATCCGCTTTGGCATTTCATTGCGACACCTGCCATTTCAATCGGCGAAGTAACTGATCTATGTAGTTTGCTGGATGAGAACAACTATTTCCCCGTACTAGCGGCAACTCACGAATACTGTGACGCCTCCCATACACACACAAAGCCATCTAAACATCACAGATTAGCGATTAAGGAAAATACTCATTTAGACGGATACCTGATGCACCTGATCTGGTATTTCGCGGAAGCTGAAAAATATCGTCGGGATGCACCTCTTGATGCACTAATGGAATTGTTTCGAATGACGCTATGTTTTTTGGCATTTCGAATACCACGGGTAAATGCTTGGAATTTTTACTATGCGCTGACACTGGCGCTCAATGTAAATCACATTAAATCTCCTCACTTCCCCAAAAAGTATGCTTACTGGCCTGAAAAGCGTGCATGGCTGGAAAAGATTAACCCGCCCAAATTCTTTGGTGATGTGCAGGACTACAGCAGCCTGATGCACAGTATTCGCATGTATCGGGAGAGAGCTAACTGGCTGGCATCAAAACTCAATGTCGAATTATCTACAGATATGAAGATCCGTCTTCTTTCTTCATATGAACCTTATCAGGTTATTAGTGCCAGCCCCTTATCTAAACAGTATTTGTTATCTATGGTGAAAAAACGATTGGTCCAATTCTAGGATTCAAATGGTCCAGCTTAACGAGCGCACTGGCTCAACCTCAGAGAACTGTCGGTCCATTTGAAGGGAATATGCAACTGCATATTGTCATTGAAATGAACCACCGTTTCTTACCTGTTGAACCATGGCGCTCTCGACAGTGGACCAATCGAATCGGTAGTCTGGACCAATACGCATACCATAACTACGTTCACTTGAATTCATCAAATGCTCAAAAGCCCACAGATCCGCAGAGCAATATTGCCTTTTGCTATACTCAAGCGTCAGCACGAGAGGAGACTACTGCCATGCCTTATTGCCGTACCGAATTTAAGCTAGTGAAGCCAGATCAGGTCGAAGCCGTGCTTACGACACTTACGCAAGAATGCTTTGTTGGCGGACAAGCGGCTTATCGGCTAGACAATGGTACTTTCTCAATTGATGCTGGCGAAAACGATGTTCGGGCTATCTATGATGAAAGCAACTCAGCCGTAAATTTCTTCTGTCGCTACAAAAGGGATATGAGTTTCTACGACAAGAAATTTCAGGCCTTTGCTACCAAACACGGCATTGATACAACACTCGCCAGTTAACAGCAAAATTCGGATACCAATGGGAGTATGCTTGTGACCAAAAACCTTGATGTACTAGCCCTATCGGAAGAGGTTGAGCGTGACAGCCAATCTGGACAATTAAGCCGTAAGTTGCTTGCTCAGGGGCAGACGCTATATGGCAAAGAACCAGATTTTCCAGATCACCTTGTTCGAACCACAGCCGATGGCAAAAATTCTCTCGGCCACTGGGAAGATGGCGAGTTTGCTGAAGAGCTTTGTCTGCTTTGGTAACAAAAAGCCCCGCCGACACCGAGTTAATGGTGAGGTAGGGCTTAAGATTCAGGGATTAGGTTTGAAACCTATTCAACATGCACTGACATTATCTCATATTCAAATTCATCATTTTTTTCATATACCCTGACAGACAAAACCAAATCGCTTTGTCCTTCTTCAACTGTATATAAATCAACAAGAATCTCCCAGTATCCTTTCATCCATTGGCAGGCCGATGTATTCCAAGCATCTTCAGGAAGACTTATCAACCTACATCCATATTCCTCTATATTTTCCTTAATTCTTTTCTTATCGGAAGGTGAGGTCAGCCTAATACTCGAATCTGAGTCAATCAAAGAATAATTGTTCGATTTAATTGCTTCTACAATTAGAACCAAAACCTCTCTCCAGACTGTTGGAATAGGCTGTTGATTTTGCTCATCTTTACTAACGATCACGTTTTCAGACATTATCTAATCCTTAGAGTGCAGCTCTTTATGACAATCAGTGCAAACTTCAGCATGATTTTCGGGAACCGTCTTCCCACCATCTGCATGACGATCTATGTGATGCCCAGCAGAATTTGAAGAGTCTATATCAGAACCACATCCATCTGCACATTTTCCACCTTGCTCATTACGCTTTGCTTCACGCGCATCGGGGCTGAAAAAGCGTTTTGGATCTCTTTCTGATTTAGGCACAGATCCCGGACCAGTTGGGGGTTTCGGTAGTAATCCCCCACGAGATCCGCTACCACTTTCAGAAGAACCAGCCTCACCATCAGAGCCAATAGGAATATCTGCCAATTCATCAGGAACACCTTCATTTCGCATCGGAGCAGGTGGTGGTATAACTCCAGCTTGCTGCAATACTCCCTTAATACTTCGACTAGCAGATCTAACTGTTCTTACTGGATCTTTAAGCATCTGCATTACTGCCCGGCGCGGGTTACGTCCATCCGGGTCGTTAAATGCATACGGATTATTATTCGCATAAGCATAGCGGTTAAACATCATCGGGTTGCTGGCGGTAAAGCCTACCGGATCATTCGAGTAGAAACGCCCGATGATTGGATCATAGTATCGTGCCTGCATATACGTTAAATCAAGGTCTTCGTCTTGCAAGTGTCCGGTATAGCCTATGCCTGCAGCTTCCCCGCCAAGCCTTTTACCAAAAGGTTCGTATTGGCTTCTACTGGTAATGTCCCCCTGAGCATTAGACTCGGCGATAACGGAGCCCAGCATGTCAGTATGTTTATAGGTTACCGTTATCTGTGCGGTAAAACTGGCGCTTACTGAGCAGCCTGTTGTTAACGTTTCTGTTGTATAGGTATTGCCCGATAAGCTGCCGTTGCAACCAGAAACACTCGCAATCTGAAAACCCGAATTCGGTGTAACCGTAAAGGTAGTGCTCACAGCATAATTGACACTGCGCGAAGTGGGAGAAATATTGCCGCCACTACCAGAATTGGCAGTTACGGTGAGCGGCACAAAAGTGCGTGTCGCTTCTAAAAAGCTATTAGACGCAGACGGAAAACGCTGTCCAGCTAAATCAATACAATACCATCTACTGACATTTGTGGAGGCGGTGTTAATTATTACAGGCCCGATAACACCGGCTCCGGCTCTGTCTGAATCGTTTGGTTCGCCACTGGTTGTAATACATTTTTGGACATTCTTAACATCCCAATGGAAGTACGTTGGTTTACCCACTTCAACGGTATCGGGGATCCATTGAAATTTTGCGACAACAGGTAGCGGATAAAACTCAGCCCTGATACTACAAGCGGAATTTATAGGCGCCGTTGTATAACGGTTGCCACTTAGCAAACCGTCGCAACCAGTAACACTTTTTAAGTTATAGCCATGTGCAGCACTAAAATTAATTGTTGTAGTATCGCCTCCGATTACCGTATGCGTGCCAACTGAAGCGGTACCGCCTTGCCCTGTTGTTACCGAAACGGTATGCATAGCGGCAACTATGGTGCGTGTCGCTTGCAAATATTGTGTCGGATTTGAGGGATATCGGTTGCCGCTTAAATCTATACAATACCATTTACTTGTTATTGCAGCCGGCACGTTACCGTAGACTGGGCCGACTGAGCCGTTAATCGCTCTCTCTACCAGCTCTGGCCCGCTTGTTGTAGAATAGCAGCGCTGAACATTTCTGATGTCCCAGTAAAATGTTGTGTACTGCCCAACAGCAATCACCGCTGGTGACCACTCAAACCGCCTTACTTCTGGTGATGCCGCAGCTACATTAGAAGCATAAACTCCGGCAAATACATACACCAGGCTCAAACACAACCTTAGCAAGATATTCATTTTTATCACTATTAAGAAAACAATTATTTTATATTTATACAATATATACACATTTATGAAAATTAAAATAACCATTGTGCAAACTTGTTTATGAAATTTACTCATCTGGCGTTATCACGGACACCAATACGCTGCATTGCAAGGTTGCATGCATTTACAGATCCAAATCAATAGTGTAAGTGTCGTTAATTCTGTCGAAACACTACCGATTTTCTGTTACAAAAATCGTTGTGTCTTATCCTATTAATCTTGATCGCTGCTGCGAGAATGCCACCGCACTACTCAAGCGCGCCGACGAAGCGCTGTATCAAGCCAAGCGCGCCGGCCGTAATCAGGTGAGCATTGCCAGCTAGTCAGCGGCATCGGTTTTGTTAACGACTGACCGCATTTACTATGCTAAAATTGCTGCCAGATTAATCAGATACAGATGTTGAGACCCTGCATGGCCAGACGGACCAAAGCCGAAGCTGAAAGTACCCGCGCAGCAATATTAGACGCTGCTGAAGTGTTGTTTTACCAGCATGGTGTATCCCGCACTACACTGGAAAAAATCGCTGTAGCGGCTAACGTTACCCGCGGTGCCATTTACTGGCACTTTCAGAACAAAGCCGATTTGTTTAACGCTATGCTGGAGCGTGTGCGGCTGCCGTTTCAACACTTACTGGATGCGGTAGACAATAACCCTGATGCTGATCCTTTTACTCAGGTGCGCCAGCTTTATATCAGCGGTTTGCAACTGATTGCCGGCAGCGAGCAGCACCACCGGGTACTGACCATAGTATTTCATCGCTGTGAATATATTGACGAGTTAAACCCGGCGGTAAATAAACAAGACGAACTGGACGAACAAGCGGTTGCGGTAATGCAACGTGCCTTTGAGCGGGCCGAACAGGCCGGTATGCTGCGTGATGGCGTAACGCCGCGTCTGGCGGCGATGTCGCTGCATATGTACGTCGGCGGCATTATCAGCCACTTTTTACTGAAGCCGCAGCAATGTGATTTAAACCAGCATGCACCGGCGCTGATTGATACCATGCTGCAGGGTTTAAAACGGCCATAAAAAAACCGGCAAGTTAGCGTGGGACTGCATTGCCGGTAAAGGTACAAAGCGTAATATAGCGGGCAGCACGGGCTGCCCGTTGTTATTTAACCGCTACGGTATTACTGAGCGCCGCAGATTCTGCCGCAGGCTTTACAGCAAAAAAGCGCATGATCACCAGATAAAACACCGGCACTAAAAACACCGCTAAAATCGTGGCCGAAATCATGCCGCCCAAGACACCGGTGCCTATGGCGTTGCGGCTGGCCGAACCGGCACCACTGCTGATAACCAAAGGCAGTACGCCGAGCGAAAACGCCATCGAGGTCATAATAATCGGCCGCAGGCGCAGCCTTACCGCTTCCAGTATCGCCGCCGTCAGCTCTTTACCTTGCTGCTGCAACTCACGGGCAAACTCGACAATTAAAATGGCGTTTTTCGATGCCAGGCCCATAGTGGTGAGTAAGCCGACCTGAAAATACACATCGTTGCCCAGGCCGCGCATATAGGCGGCTATCAGCGCACCGATAATACCCAGCGGTACCACTAGGATTACCGCAAAGGGTACGCTCCAGCTTTCATACAGCGCCGCCAGACATAAAAACACCACTAAAATGGACAAGGCATACAGCGCCGGCGCTTGCGAGCCGGACAGTTTTTCCTGGTACGAGGTTGCCGTCCACTCAAAACCTATACCGGCCGGTAACTGGCTAATCAGCTGCTCCATTGTGGCCATGGCATCACCCGAGCTGGTGCCTGGCGCAGGCTCGCCCTGAATCTCCATCGCTGATACGCCGTTGTAGCGCTCCAGCCGCTGCGGGCCATACACCCAATCGCTGCTGGCAAACGAAGCAAAACTTACCATCTCGCCACTGCTGTTACGCACATACCAGCGGTTGATGTCTTCCGGGGTCATACGAAACTCGGGTTCAGCCTGCACATAAACTTTTTTCACCCGGCCACGGTCAACAAAATCGTTAACATAGGTAGAGCCCCAGCCAATAGACAAGGTTTGGTTAATGTTGCTAAGCGACACCCCCAGCGCCTGCGCTTTGAGTTGATCAACGGAAATTTTCAATTGCGGTGCATCTTCCATACCGTTTGGACGCACGCCAACCAGATTGCTCTGTTGTGCTGCCATGCCCAAAAGCTGATTGCGCGCGTTTAGCAGGGCTTCATGGCCAAGGCCTGCCCGGTCTTGCAGAAACAGCGAGAAGCCGGTGGCTCTGCCCAGTTCGGCAATAGGCGGCAGGTTAAAGGCGAAAATCTGTGCTTCTTTAACCGTGCCAAAAAAGCCCCAGGCGCGGCCAATAACCGCCTGTACGCTGTCAGCCGGGCCACGCTCGCTCCAGTCTTTTAACCGTACAAAAGCCAGGCCCATATTCTGGCCGCGACCAGCAAAGCTAAAGCCCGACACGGTAAACACCGATTGTACCGCCGGCTCGGCCACATAATGAGCGGCCACTTTGTCCAGCACTGCTTCAGTACGCTGCTGGCTGGCACCGGTAGGCAGCTGCACCATAGATAAAAATACGCCCTGATCTTCTTCCGGTAAGAATGACGTTGGCAAACGCATAAACATTACGGCCATTACCAGCACTATAGCGCCATACACCAGCATCGAGCGCTTAGGCCGCGCCAGCATGCCGGCCACACCGCGCTGGTAATTGCGGTTTGTGCTGTCAAAGCCGCGGTTAAACCAGCCAAAAAAGCCGCCTTTAGCATGGTGGTCACCGTTAATGGGTTTAAGCATAGTGGCGCACAGCGCCGGGGTAAAAATAAGCGCTACCAGCACCGACAACGCCATGGCGGTAACAATAGTGATGGAAAACTGCTGGTAAATAGCGCCGGTAGCCCCGCCAAAGAATGCCATCGGCACAAAGACGGCAGATAATACTAAACCTATACCAACCAAAGCGCCGGTGATCTGGCCCATAGATTTACGGGTGGCCTCTACCGGGCTTAAGCCTTCTTCGCTCATAACCCGTTCAACGTTTTCTACCACGACGATGGCGTCATCTACCAGCAAGCCGATGGCCAGCACCATACCAAACATGGTCAGGGTATTAATGGTAAAACCAAAGACTGACATAATGCCAAAGGTACCCAGTAATACCACCGGCACCGCCAGCGTAGGAATAAGCGTGGCGCGGAAGTTCTGTAAAAACAGATACATCACCAGAAACACCAGAATAATGGCTTCGATCAGGGTCTGAACTACCGAGCTTATAGACACCTCAACAAAAGGTGTGGTGTCGTACGGTATAACGGCGGTTAAGCCCGCCGGAAAATACGGCTCCAGCTCGGCCAGCTTGGCGCGCACCGCCGCAGCGGTATCCAGTGCATTGGCGCCGGTGGCCAGTTCGATGGCCAAACCGGTGGCCATTTTGCCGTTGTAACGGGCAATTACCGAGTAATCTTCGCCACCCAGTTCTATCCGGGCCACATCGCGCAGTTTTACCATAGCGCCGTCGGCATTTACTTTTAGCAGGATCTGGCCAAACTCTTCGGCTGACGTCAGCCGGGTTTGCGCCAGTATCGCCGCATTAAATTGTTGACCGGGTAACGCCGGTGCACCGCCCAGTTGCCCGGCAGTAACCTGATTGTTTTGCACCTGAATGGCTGAGGTAACATCGGCCGGGGTTAATTGATACTGGTTCAGTTTATCGGCATCCAGCCATACCCGCATCGCATACTGGCTGCCAAACACCTGCACATTACCAACACCGGTAGTGCGGCTGAGCGGATCTTTAACATTGGCGACGACAAAGTCGGCAATGTCATCGCGTGCCAGGCTGCCGTCTTCAGAAATAAAGCCGACCACCATCAAAAAGCCGCCGCTGGATTTCGCCACCCGCACACCATTTTGCTGCACTTCCTGCGGCAATAATGGCAGCGCCTGTTGCAGTTTGTTTTGCACCTGCACCTGAGCAATATCAGCATCGGTGCCGGTTTCAAAGGTCAGCGTTAAGCTAACATTACCAGACGAGTCAGAATTAGCCGACATGTACATCAGGTTGTCCAGGCCATTCATCGCCTGCTCTATCACCTGGGTTACTGCGTCTTCTGCCGTTTGGGCCGAGGCACCACGGTAGCTGGCACTGATACTGATAGCCGGTGGCGCAATACGCGGGTATTGCTCTATCGGCAGCTGTTTGATCGACAATAAGCCGGCCAGCATAATCACGATGGCGATTACCCAGGCAAATATCGGCCGGTTAATAAAGAAATTAGCCATCTGCGACTCCTTATTGTGCCGCAGTCTGGCCGTCGGCCACGGCCTGCGCCTTAACTACGCGCACCGCAGCGCCGGGGCGCACTTTTTGCAAACCGGCCACGATGACCTGCTCACCGGCTTGCAGACCCGACAACACCTGCCAGCTTTGCGCTACGGTGCGGCCAATCTGAATAACTCTGGCCTCGACCTTATTATCGGCGTTAACGACCAGTACCGACGCCTGGCCTTTAGGTGTGCGGCTTACTGCCGCTTGCGGCACTAATAAGGCGTTATCATCGCTGCCATGGTGCAAGCGTGCCCGCACAAACATACCGGGCAATAAATCGCCCTGCTTATTTGGAAACACCGCCCTCAGCGTTACCATGCCAGTGCCCGGGTCAACATGTGCTTCAGAAAACTGCAGGCTGCCTTGCTGTGCGT
This sequence comes from Rheinheimera muenzenbergensis, assembly GCF_036984005.1. NCBI lineage: Bacteria > Pseudomonadati > Pseudomonadota > Gammaproteobacteria > Chromatiales > Chromatiaceae > Rheinheimera > Rheinheimera muenzenbergensis. Next base: position 95,839 of record NZ_JALAAR010000017.1, on the reverse strand, counting down.
ACTCAGTGCCATCGTCCAGCAGTAAATCGACACTGACCTGGCCGGTGCTATCGCCACGCATTTGCTTTTTCAACTTTAACAGCTCAGCACTGGACTGGGTTAGATCCAGATAAATCGGGTCCAGTTGACGCACCGTCGCCATGATCTGGCTTTGGTTAGCCGTTAACAGCGCGCCTTCTGTCACCAAAGAGCGGCCAATCTGGCCACTGATTGGTGCGCTAATCTCAGTGTAATCCAGGTTGATTTGCGCACTTTGCACTGCGGCAGCACTACTGGCCACCGCGGCTTCGGCCTGCATCAGGCTGGCCTGGGCATCATCATAATCCTGCTGGCTTACCGCCTTACTGCCTAACAAACCTTTAAAGCGGTCTGCTTTAAGCCTGGCGTTATGCGCCACGGCTTTGCTGCTGGCCAGGTTGGCTTTGGCATTGGCCAGCGCGGCCTGGTACGGCGCCGCATCTATTTTATATAACACCTGGCCGGCAGTGACTAACTGGCCTTCGGTAAACAAACGCTGCTGTAAAATACCGTTCACCTGTGGCCGGATCTCCGCCTGGCGGTAATCTGTGGTGCGGCCGGGCAATTCGGTGGTGAGCGCCAGCGAGGTGCTGCTAAGTGTTACCACTGCCACTTCAGGTGCTGGCATGCTTTGCTGGGCTGCCGGCTCTGGCCCGGAACAACCGGCCAGCAGCAGGGCCACTGCCGTGGTTAATAGCCACTTTACTTCTGAACGCATAAAAACTCCTTCGGATCACTGCCGGCAACCGGCTTACAGCGGCGGCAGAATAAGATGCGGCAATATACATACAAGGCTGTATGTTATCAAGCCCAGCCACAAAGCCACGCGACCAATAGCCAGAAAGCTCAGTTAAACACCGCTACAGTATAGGTAAGGCTGGCCATCACTGCGTCGCGTCGACCCGTACAACACTTAATGAATTTGGTTTGTTCTAATTAATAAAAACGATTAAGCCAAGCCAAAAAACTCACTGTCGCTATCGCAAGGTGCCAACTATAGTTCTAGGCAAGACAAAGCAGGTACAGCTAAATACCTGCCCTAATGCAACGACCAAGGAGCGAGCAATGACAAACAACACAACGGGTAAATGCCCGGTAATGCACGGTGGCAACACCTCGGCCGCGTTAAACGAAAAGAACTGGTGGCCTAAAGCTCTTAATCTCGACATTCTGCACCAGCACGACAGCAAAACGAATCCGCTGGGTCAGAATTTCAACTACGCCGAGGCGTTTAAAAAGCTGGATTTAGCCGCAGTAAAACAAGATTTAATCGCACTGATGACCAATAGCCAGGACTGGTGGCCAGCCGACTGGGGCCATTATGGTGGCTTGTTTATTCGTATGGCCTGGCACAGCGCCGGCACTTACCGTATCGCGGACGGCCGTGGCGGTGCTGGCACGGGTAATCAGCGTTTTGCCCCGCTAAACAGCTGGCCGGATAATGGCAACCTGGACAAAGCCCGCCGCCTGCTTTGGCCTGTTAAGCAAAAATACGGCAATAGCTTGTCCTGGGCAGACTTAATGATTTTGGCTGGCAATATGGCCTATGAGTCTATGGGGTTAAAAACCTATGGTTTTGCCGGTGGCCGGGCTGATATCTGGCACCCGGAAAAAGACATTTACTGGGGCGCGGAAAAAGACTGGCTGGCGCCCAGTGGCAGCGAAGGCAGCAGATACAGTGGTCAACGTGAGCTGGAAAACCCGTTAGCCGCCGTCATGATGGGGTTAATTTACGTAAACCCCGAAGGCGTAGACGGCCAGCCTGATCCGCTAAAAACCGCACAGGATGTCCGCGTTACCTTTGAGCGCATGGCGATGAACGATGAAGAAACCGTCGCGTTAACCGCCGGCGGCCACACAGTCGGCAAAGCCCATGGTAACGGTAAAGCACAAAATTTAGGCCCGGAGCCAGAGGCTGCTGACATCCACGAGCAAGGCCTGGGCTGGAACAACCATAAGGGCCGTGGCATAGGCCGCGATACGGTAACCAGCGGCCTGGAAGGCGCCTGGACTAGCCACCCCACTAAATGGGACAACGGCTATTTTAAAATGCTGTTAGAACACGACTGGGAACTGAAAAAAAGCCCGGCCGGTGCCTGGCAGTGGCAGCCGGTAAACATTAAAGAAGAAGATAAGCCCGTCGATGTGGAAAACCCGTCGCTGCGTACCATGCCTATTATGACCGACGCCGATATGGCCATGAAGATGGACCCGGCATACCGCAAAATTTCCGAGCGGTTTTATCAGGACCCGGCGTATTTTTCTGCAGTGTTCGCCCGTGCCTGGTTTAAATTAACCCACCGCGATCTGGGGCCGAAAAGCCGCTATTTAGGGCCAGATGTACCCTCAGAAGATTTGATCTGGCAAGATCCGGTACCACAGGGTAATAGCAAGCTGACTGATGCCGATATCAACAGCCTGAAAATCCAGCTGTTGCAAAGCGGCTTAAGCCAGCGTGAGCTGATCAGCACCGCCTGGGACAGCGCGCGCACCTTCAGAGGCTCGGATTTTCGCGGCGGTGCCAACGGTGGCCGTATCCGCTTAGCACCGCTAAACCAGTGGCAGGCCAATGAACCCGAGCGTCTGGCGGCAGTGCTAAAGGTGTTAGAAGGCATTCAAGCCGGTTTTTCTAAGCCCATAAGCATGGCCGATTTAATCGTACTCGGCGGCAGTGCGGCTATAGATCAAGCCGCCAAAGCAGCTGGCGTTGATATTAGTGTGCCCTTTACCCCGGGCCGGGGTGATGCCAGCGCAGAGCAAACCGATGCGGCGTCATTTGCGGTATTGGAGCCACTGCATGACGCCTTCCGTAACTTTGTTAAACAGGATTATGCCGTGCAACCGGAAGAGCTGATGCTGGATAAAGCTCAGTTACTGGGTTTAACTGCACCGCAGATGACAGTACTGCTTGGTGGTATGCGCGTGCTGGATACTAACTACGCTGGCACTAAGCACGGTGTCTTCACCGACAAACCGGGCGCGTTAACAAATGACTTCTTCGTCAACCTTACCGATATGCGCTACAGCTGGCAGCCTGCCGGTAAAAACCTGTATAACATTGTCGAGCGCCACAGTGGTGTCACCAGGTGGACCGCCACCCGGGTTGATTTAGTGTTTGGTTCAAATTCGGTACTGCGCTCGTACGCAGAAGTGTTTGCCCAGCACGACAATAAACAAAAGTTTGTACAAGACTTTGTTAGCGCCTGGGTAAAAGTGATGAACGCGGATCGCTTTGATGTTAACTAACGCCTTGGGGCAAACCTAAAAAAAAGCCCCGTTTTTACGGGGCTTTATATTATTCGCAGTACAGCATTAGCCGGAACAGGCTTCAAAGTCAGCAAAGTTTTTTGCCCGCTGAATACACACCGCCTCTGCCCGGCCTGCTTCGGTCGTGCTGTTTTGCCGGCAGCTTTGTACAAAACCGGATTTAAAATTGGCGCTGGCCGCCAACTGGCGAAACTCCGGTTTGCTGTTTTGGCTTAGCAGAATACGGCGGGCATTTTCAGCGGCCGCGCTGCAGTTTGCCATTGGCGCCGGTACGCTAATGGGTTCAAAGACTGGCTCGGCCGGCTCAGTCGTGTCGGTAACAGCGTCGGCCTGGGCGTTAGCGTTGGCATCAACCGCAGCCTGCACGTCTGTCGCTGTGCTATCGGCGGTGTCCGCTGTTGTGGTACCGGCGGCCTCAACCGGTTGCCCGGTGTCGATATTTACTGGCTCAGAATCCAGCGTTTGCGGCCGGTCGGAATAATGCACATTGCCTTTTTCATCTACCCATTTATATACCTGGGCCATGGCAGGCAGGTGCCACATCAGGCTACATAAGATGCTGGCTAACACTAAAGTTTTCATCGGTTTCATCTCAAGCTAAGGTACTTTACCCGCATTGCAGTATAGCAAGCTGTCTAGTTTTATCTGCAAACAGGCGTTTAGTAAAGCCTAGTTTTAACCTTTGCGACCAACGGCTTACTAAGCAAAAACAAAAAACCGCCATAACAGGCGGTTTAGTTGCACAACGTAGCTGACAAGATGCTTATTTGGGCTGGCGTAAACGGCGGCCCGCTAACAAACCAATCAGGCCAAGACCAAATGCAGCCAGCGTAGCCGGCTCGGGTACCTGGCTGATTACCGGTACTGCCGACACCTGCACTGCATCAATAAAATTACCGTAAGTACCCGGGTTTTTCGATGTAAATCGTAAAGTGGTGCTGTTGCCGGTGGCAATAAAGCTATTGCTGAACTGTGTCCAGCCTGCACTGCTATGGTCGTTAAGTAGCCAATCTATGCCGGCCACCGACACCTGAAATTGCTCGTTATTGCCTGTGCGGGCACGGTAATAAAAATCCAGCTGATAGTGCTGGCCAATTTCGGTAGCAAAGCTTTGAAAAATAGACCAGTCACCGCTATTGCCACCATCGGCATTCAGCTCAATAAAATGGTTGCCGCTCACAGCTTCAACGCCTTGTAAAGCATGCCATATTTCAATATTGCTGCCTTGCCAACCGTCAAACTGGCTGCTGCTTAACCAGGTCCAGCTGTTTTTATTTAGCTTGTGTGATTCAAAGTCACCGTTCACAATCAGCCCGGCGTGGCTGGCAAAACTGGCAACTAACAAAGTGCAAGCGCAAACGGCGCTACGAAGAGACATTACCGACATCTTGATCCCTCAAACAGTAAGTTGGTATAACCGGCACATCATACCAGTGCGATGGTTAAAACGGAACAAAAATTAAGCAGCGTGCTTAACTATATTGCCGCTGCCCGGGCGCCAAACGCAGGGCCTTGTTTTACCGAAACTTTATTAAAGCGGCTATATTCTATACTCTGGCGTTAACGACAGTGCGTAATAACACTATTGCGCAAACAACGCTGTATCAGCAGCACAGAGGCCACTGTATGAGCACTGACACCCCCGACACAGAACCAGATTGCGATTTTCAACCGGGCTGCGACGCCATCGACTTAATTATTCAGCCACGCGAAAAAGACTTAGGCGGCTTTTCGGTGCGCCGCACTCTGCCGACTAAAACACGTAAAATGGTTGGCCCCTGGATCTTCTTTGATCATATGGGCCCGGCAGAATTTCCACCCGGCAAGGGCATTAATGTGCGGCCGCATCCGCATATTAACCTGGCGACGGTAACGTATTTGTTTGCCGGTGAAATACTGCACCGCGACTCGTTAGGCAGCTATCAACCGATAGTACCTGGCGATATTAACCTGATGGTGGCCGGTAGCGGCATAGTGCATTCTGAGCGCGAACGGCCTGAAGTTACGGCGGTGCCGCACCAGCTACACGGTTTACAACTGTGGCTGGCGCTGCCAGAGCAGGATGAAGAGATTGCGCCGGCGTTTTACCATTATCCCGGCGCCAGCATACCGACGGCAGACGTTAACGGTGTCGCCGTACGGGTTTTAATGGGCAGCGCCTATGGCCTGACCTCACCGGTTAAAACCTATGCCCAAACCCTGTATGTCGAAGCCGAACTTAAAGCCGGCCAACGGCTCACCCTGCCCAACTGCGCCGAGCGCGCCATTTACGTTGCCAAAGGTGAATTGCAGTTAAAAGATACCACCGTGCCCGAACACGCCATGGTTATATTGCACGCTCGTGATGGCGTGGTAATAACAGCCAACGCCGACAGCCGTATCGCTTTAATTGGCGGCGAAACGATGAGTAAACGCTACATCGAATGGAATTTTATCTCCAGCCGTAAAGAGCGCATCGAACAAGCTAAACAAGACTGGCAAGCCGGCCGTTTTGCCAAAGTGGTTGGCGATGAAGACGAGTTTATTCCGTACCCTTAACTGACAACATAAACCCCGGTAATCCAGGCAGGTGCAGCATGAGTATAGAACTACGTAAAAGTGACAGCGGGCTTTACCGTCAAACCATCCGCATTCACCAACACACGGTGTTTGCCGATGTTACCAAAGACCTGGGCGGTGACGACAGCGCACCTGATCCGCACGACTACTACGACGCCGCCCTGGCGGCCTGTAAAGCGATCACGGTAATGATGTACGCCAAACGCAAGCAACTGCCGCTGGACTACATAGATATTGTGATAGCACGTGACAACAGCCGCGAAGCCCAGGGCACTTATGTGTTAAACGTACAGTTAACGCTGCTGGGCAAGCTGAGCGACGAGCAAAAAGCCCAATTAGCCGCCATCGCAGACAAATGCCCCATTCATAAACTGATGACAGCCGTGCAAACAGAGGTTAATACCCGCTATAGCTAGCTGGCTTGTATCGAGGCACTGCGCAATAACGCATGCCTTATACACTTAGCAATAAAGCTGAAGGTGCTTTTACGGCTATTGTGATTGCCTTAGCAGAGCAATGTGGCCTGCTGCAGGCGCAGCCTGAGGTAAAACGGCGCCCGCAGGCGCCGTTTTATAGTGCCTTAACGGCCACCGGGTGCGGCAAATTTAGTCATCCAGTCTTTAACCTGGTTATACCAATATATCGAATTGTTCGGTTTTAAGATCCAGTGATTTTCGTCCGGGAAATAAATCATCCGCGACTCGACACCACGCGTTTGCAGGGTGCGAAATAGCTCAAAGCCTTGCCCCACCGGCACCCGGTAATCCAGCTGGCCGTGGATCACCAGCGTTGGTGTGTTGAACTTATCGGCATGGTAGTGCGGCGAAATGCTTTTATAAATGTCAGGGTTTTGCCAATAGCCACCAAAGCGGGTGGAATGCACGGCAAAATCGGCCGCCATTTGCGAATACATGTTATACACCGCGGCATGGATCAGCAGCGCTTTAAACGGATGCTCGGTACCCAGCAGTACTGAGGTTAAATAACCACCATAACTGGCACCGCCGGCAACCATCCGTTCGGTATCTATCCAGCTTTGCTGTTCAAACCATTTGGTGGCGGCCTGAATATCCGCTAGCGGCTTAGTGCGCCAGTCGGGATTGATTGCGTCGGCAAAGTCCTGGCCAAAACCGCTGGAGCCGTGGAAGTTCGGCCAGGCGGTAACATAACCCCAGGAGGCGAAGGTTTGCGCATTCCAGCGGTAACTGAAGCTGTCGCCAATGGCGTTGTGCGGGCCGCCATGGATCAGCAAAAACAGCGGGTATTTTTTGCTCTTGTCAAAGCCTGGCGGGTAATGCAGCCACATCTGAATAGCTTTACCGTCAGCACCTTGGTATGTAACAGATTCATAACTGCCCAGCTCTGCCTTGGCCAGCACCTCGTCATTAAACGTATCTAAGCGACGGCTCTGGCCGTTTTTGCTGTCGACCAGCACTAAGCGGGCCGGATATAAAAAGCTGTCGTTAGTCGCCACCAATTTGTTTTTGCCCGCCAGCGCTGGCTGGCCAAAGCTGGTTGTTTTGGTAATAGCCCGCGGTTTGCCGTTTTTTGCATCGATGTAATACAAGCGGCGCACGGCGGCATCATCGATACTGGCATAAAAGCCTTTGCTATCAGCGGCCCAAACCACACCACTTACCGAGCGATCCCAGCCCGTGCTGAGCTCACGTTGCTTTTTCGTGGCGAGATCATAAAGCTGCAAACGGGCGGTATCGGCATAAAAACCCGGTATACGCTGGCTGCTAAAGGCCAGGCTTTTACCATCCGGGCTAAAGCCGGGGCTAAAATCGGCCGCCGGATTAGTAGCGGTGATATTGTCTGCACTGTCGCCGCCTAAACGGGCAAGGAAGATATCAATATTCGGATCGACCTGATTGGCGCTGCCATTGGCGGTAAAGGCGACATACTGCTCTTTGGCATCAATATCGTAGTCATTTGCACTCTGGCTTGAACGCGGTAACTGCTGCCCCAGCGGCTGGCTAACCGGCTGCACCTCGCCACCCGCAGCAGCAATACGAAACAGATGCGCCTGACGGTTTTCGTCTATCCAGTGATCGAAGTGCGAATAAGGCAGTGCATTCCATTGTTTTGCCGACATTTTGTTGTCTTTGTCGGCTTTAATGTGCGCCGCCATCTCGTCCCAGCTTTTATCCGGCCAAACCCGGCTGATAAAGTACAGATGTTTACCCTGCCATTTCAGGCCAGAAACGCCGGTCGGCACCTGAGTTAAGCGCTGCGCTTCACCCGGGGTTGCCAGCGGCAACAGGTAAATCTGACCGGCATCGTCTTTGTCGCGCTGGCTGATAAAGGCCAGGGTGTTACCATCGGGAGAAAACACCGGCTCACTGGCGCGCAGGCCTTCCGCCGTTAAGGCCGTTTGTTGCTTGCCATCAGCGCTAAACAGCCAGAGCCGGGTGTAGCCTTTATCGGCTTTTACATCATATTTAGTTACCGGCGCCACTATATAGCGGCCATTGCTGGAGGCAACCGGGTTGCCAATACGCTCCAGCTGCCACAGTCGCTCAACGCTAAGGCTGGTATCGTCCTGCGCCCACGCTACAAACGGCAGCAGGCACAGCACCAGCATAAGGTGCAGTTTTTTCATCGAAACTCTCCGTTATTATTTTTAAGGTACCGGCAAGATACTAGCACAGGCTAAACACAACACATTAGGCACGCGCCAGGCGGCGGGGAATTTGCTGTGAGTAAGAGACCTCGATGAGGGGTTATGCCACACCTGATTCATATGTCGTAAAAACTTCCAGTCAAATGGCGCAGTTTAGATAACTGCGCCAAAAATACTGACTTAAATGGCGCAGTTCAAATAACTGCGCCATAATGGTGCCAAATGATCAGCTATTTCACTGCTACTATGCCGACAACGAAAGATGAGTTACACAAGAGTATTCAATTAGCGGCCAATGGTCTGACACTAACGGAATTACTCAGCCAGCATACGACACTAGCCCGGCGGACAACACAACGTCATATTGCAGGACTACTCGACGAGGGACGTATTACCGCCAATGGTGCAGGTCGGGCAAGGCGCTATTTTGACAAACGACTGCGGCATGACACCTCTCCCCAACCAGCTGATCGTTTTCCAGCCTTTATTCCGCTGTCCGCCGATAGCCTGGATATTCTGGCGTATATTGACCAACCGAAGGAAGCACGCACACCTGTAGGCTATCAGCGTGAATTCCTGGATGCTTATCAACCAAACAAAGACAGCTATTTGTCCGAGTCACTGCGGCGGCAATTGCACAAAATCGGTAAAACAACGGCACAACAACAACCGGTCGGCACATACAGCAGGGCTATTCTGAACCGATTACTGATTGATCTGTCGTGGGCATCCAGCCACCTTGAGGGTAACACCTATTCCAGACTCGACACCCTGGAACTGATTGAGCATGGCAAAGCCGCCCCCGGAAAAGCCGCGCTCGAAACGCAGATGATCCTGAACCACAAAACGGCCATTGAGTTACTGGTAGACAATATTGATACTGCCGAACTAAATCGATACACCCTGATGAATTTACACAGTGCGCTGGCTGAAAACCTGTTACCCAACCCTGCTGATGAAGGGCGGATCAGACAACATGCAGTGGATATAGGAAAAAGTGCGTATCGTCCAATTTCGACACCACAACTGCTCGAGCAACAATTCGATTTACTCCTGAGTAAAGCAAACCAAATAACAGATCCGTTTGAGCAATCCTTTTTTATGATGGTGCACCTGCCCTATCTGCAGCCATATGCAGACATCAACAAACGCACCTCTCGTCTGGCAGCTAATTTACCGCTATTCCGTGCAAACTTGTGTCCACTCACGTTCCTCGATGTGCCTGAACAAGCCTATAGCAGAGCCACTTTGGGCGTTTACGAAATGACAAGGGTTGAATTGCTGCGCGATCTCTACGTATGGGCATACGAGCGCTCAGCACAGGAGTACCTGGCAATACGACAAGAACTGGCCGAACCGGACCCGCTTCGGCTCAAATGGCGCGATCTCCTTAAAAAAACCATTCACCAAATCGTCACTACACCGGCTACAGACGCACTGACAATTATCAACCAGCGAGTCGAGGTAGATGTGCCGGAGTTACAGCGCACAGCGGTGAAAGCGCTTATCGTCGAAGAATTACGACGTTTACACGAAGGCGTTCTGGCACGTTATGGCTTACGCCCCTCAGAGTTCACATCGTGGAAAGCGGCTCAAGCTAACAAAGATTAGCTACCAGAGCTGTAATAACCCTCTCGCCCCGACAGGCACCTAATCAATGTTATGGTTGTAATATCGGGGGAAAGGTCACGACTATTACGATGGCTTTATTACCACCAATCTGAAAGGTATTTGCTACTTAGGCCAAGCAATAGTCACCCGCCTGCCTCAGTGGCGAATTGAAATCAGCCAAAGCGCTTTTCGCTCTCACTTGGAGCTCTGTAAATAAGTGTACCTATTACTTACATGATGTTGTAACTTAGTCAAAATTCACAAATATTAATAACTGCCATATTAATTCGCGCTCACTGGTCAGACCACTAAGCAGTGAAATGTGATTATAATCACTTTTGAGCGCGGTGATTCGAATTGATCGCACTCACTTCCGAGGCTCGATACTTGATATCGAGCTTTCGTGTTTTTGGAGGCATGGATTGCATTATTGTGTATATCTTGACGAGTTTGGGCATATAGGCCTATACATCTCACATACCCATCCTAAACATAACGATCACCCTGTCTTTGGTTTAGCCGGAATTGCGATACCTGTTTCCGAAATAAGAGCGTTTTCGACCTATTTTTATCAATTAAAAGGCAGACTGCTTCAATTCGAGATAGCGAAGCACAAAGCAAAAGGCTTACCTGAATATGAATGGGAGAAAAAAGGTGCATCTTTATTCACCCTATCTAACGTACAGAAATACCCTGAGCTTCGTAAAGCCACATTCCGGCTTCTAAAACATATCAACACAATTGGCGGATTTGTTTTTTATGTAGGCCAAGAAAAGCACAAAGATTTGAACACCCACTGCCCCAAAAAAGCATATGCAGCAGCAATATCTGAAGCATTAAAAAGGCTCAATGATGAATTCTCAGAATCTGGCTCTACTTTTCAACTGTTTTTAGATGAGCATACAGAGCGCCTTGAAATATTCCGAAACGTGTCTAGAAACATGTTTGGCGAGAAAAGAATATACACACTCATAGAGCCTCCATTTGAAGTCGACAGTAAGCTTTACCAAACAATCCAATGCGCAGACTGGATTTGCGGCTTGGTTGGGCGCATTGCTTATTATCAAGCTGATCAAGCGGCAAAACCTGACTGGGAAATTTTTCAAAAATACTTTAATGATCGGCTTACCACCGCGCAAAAAAGAAGCTCAATTCGTTACTTTAAAAAAGCAAGCACAGAAAAATTAAGTGCACTAATGACAAAATTTAGATAGAGCTTATAAATACGCCATAAAATTTTCTTTCAGGCATAAAAAAGGTCTCGTTTTTCAGCTAATGCCTTGATTTACATGGCGCACCCGATAGGATTACTCGGGCTATCCTGCCCTCGCCCTGCGGACCAGCTGAAGCTGTTCCAAATCGTTCCCGACGATTTGGTCGAACCCAGGTTCGCCTCCTACGGAGACTATAAACGCAAAAACCGCCGAAATGGCGGTTTTGACGTTTATGGCGCACCCGATAGGTTCGAACCTATGACCTCTGCCTCCGGAGAATGCACCTCACTGCATTTACCGCATAAGGCTACAGGCCTTTAAAATCAACACATACAGCATATATAAAGGAGTATAGCCTTATTATCTCCAATTACAAGCATCAACGTAAAACACCAATTAACACCATTTCCAAGCCAATCTAACTCAATAATTGTCACACTGGCTAATGGCTACTTTTGACACTTGCTCTTTGTTGTGCAACTCTTGCGTTAGAGTAATGCTATGTGAAAGCGTCGATGATATGAAGTTAGTGAGCATTAAACTGGAGGAGATCACAGGTCTGCATCCGGCTGTAACAGGGATGGTTGATAAGACTGCTTCAGTCATCTATGCCTCAGGACCAGCAGACTACCAAGAGCTTTCCCTACTATATTTATTAAAGTTACATCCCATACATCTGACAAAAATCGATACACGTTTCGTTGTAGTTGCGGGTTTCAGGAGTTATGAATTAGCCCGCCTACTACTTCATCCCGAGACCGAGGTGGGCTGCATATTGCACATAAAACTTAAGCCTGAAGAGCCGACTTTACTCGCGACAGTCGACATTTTTGGCTCACCGCTCATGCACTCTCTGGGGCCAAAATACATTCAGCAATTACAAGCCTTGGCTAAATTTTTTGGCAATCGGGCATCAATATTTTTTCCCAGGATGGGTTCTCTAAGGCGTCTTCGTGGACAAAATAGAACAACAGATTGAGACATTACGTCAGCTAGACATCAACGAAAATGAAGCTAGAAACTACGTAAGCCTACTCGACTTTATAGACGCCCCTCACGATCTAAAGTACCTTGCGGCAGTGCTTGAGAATGTCTGCGCAGCGCTTGAGCGCCCGCTAATAGCTGAGACGGCATCAAATATCACACTTATTAAAAACATTATTGAGCATCGTTCTCAAGCTTACTCATTGCTGGAAAGGCTTCGTCAGCATCGGGGAAAAGGCCATTTTTTCCGGCCAATGGAAACGAACGTTAGAGAAGCTCTGAGCGGATATATCACTAACTACCCGTTTTATGCAGTGCTATTTATAAATAGTGACGTTAATCCCCCCCTGTACAATCTGTTTCACCAAGTCATTTTATTACTACCGCACTTGGTCGATTTTCAAAGCACAAGCAATTGCTCAGTAACTTTAAAGTTAAGCGATAAAAAATTGGTCAGTCTGATTTTCCGAAAGTTCAGCGAAGATCAGCTGGTAACAAACTGGTATGCCAGCATTTTGAATCGTAAATGTGATTCATTGTTCCAGCTTTGTGAACTGTTGAAACAGCTAGAAGTGACTATCGGTCAGTCAAACTATTTCTACCGAGAGCCGTTAATTAAACAATGTGAACAGCTCATCACCGTTTTAAAACTCGGATTAGGCGATCCTAAAAACCGTCGTGATGCTAAAGGACGCTCTGGTGGCAGCCCAACACGCACAGCATCAAAAATAGATGGTTTTTCCGCTCTGACTGGCGAAATGCTGATCAACCTGACCCTGCCAGATATACATGATGAAGAAAATGTCGTTCACGCTTTGTGGGAGATTTCCTCTGACAACATCGACTATGAGTCAATTTACTCTGGCGAAGAAGAGCAAGAGCAGGAAACATCTGATATCTACGTTTTGCAAGCCGCACAACCTATCGAGTCGTACGTACAGGCGTTTCATGGTAAACGTGTGTCCAGCGCCATCATCAAACGCATTGAACGTCAGAATAACTATCTGCCGCTTTCGTTACAGGGGATCTCACCATTTGAGCTGCAGCAACTTCTAATCGCCGTTAGTGAGCACACTGACAACATCCAACTTTTGGTTCAGCAACTGATTGTATTGACCATGCTCTACACTGCCTCAGACTTCCAGCGCGCCAGAGAAATTATCAACAATATGGAGGCGCAAAATACTGGCGCGGATGCTCAAATTAACTTTGATGGTCGACAAAATTGCTGGCTTGTCCCGGCATTTGAGCCACAATATAAACTGAGCATTGCGTACGAAGGGGCGCAACAAGCAGCAAATGTGCTACGATTAATTGCAACACCGTTGTGCTTAAGTAAATTCTCAAAGCTGACGGCCTATCTCGACTCCATAAAAATTGCAAATTTACAGCACAATAAAACCAATGTTTTATCAACTGATATTGATGCCTTCATTAAAAACATTGGTACCGGAACACTGACTCAGGGACGGATTAGTAACTGCCTGCTTACGCTGAGTTGTGCCACATATGGCCAGGCAACAACTGCCTTGCTGTTTAACCGCGAACCACCTGGTAGTTCAGCCCGTAATTATTACACGTCGCTTGAAACCTCTTTGCTGCAGAAGCGATACCAGCATCTGTTAGACATTATGGCCATATCGATTGAAAAAGAGCCCCCCATCTATTCCACACCAAATTCCACTGGTTGGATCGGCGCAAGATACCGCCCTGAAATAACGCAAGTGGCTAATGCAGTATCGGCAATAAAACAGGACCTGGCCAGGTTGCTGGTTCAACTCACTGAGCAAGGCATCTGGATTGAATTCCATAATCTCTACAGTACCTATCAGATTCTTTGCCAGTCATTATTAACGGGGATGAGGCCGATAACTACGCCAATCGTAAAACGTGAGCTACTGATAGATTCTGTCGGTGTTTTTATCCGCAAAGAGAAATCGCGCGAGGATGAATTCAATACCCGGCATATTCCGGTTTGCCAAACAGTTTTGGATCTGACAAACGAATATGAGCAACATGTACTGGCAATCAGAGGCAGGTTGAGTCGAAAAAATATTGCCCCTCACTCACCTCCTGCACTTTTCTTTCTGGAGGCCACTGGCCGGCCCCAGCCATTTCAGACGTTGCTATACCAAAAGTATCTCAATCGATACATCAATTTGCCGCCAAATCTTAATCGCAGGTTGTTAAGAAATTTTTTGGAAGAAAGCCGGGTTTCACATGAAGTTATTGATGTTGCACTCGGTCATGCCAATTTGGGCGAGCAGTATTGGGGGGACAGCTCTACCCTGTCAATGTGTGAGATCAGGTTACATCTGGCACCGCATATGGATAAATTCAGAGCGCTCTTGGGAATAAAAGCAATTGCAGGCATCCGCGCATGAGTTGGAACGATTTACACGAGGAAGTGCGCTCAAGACTGCAAATGGTTAGAAAGCAGTCTGATCTCGATTCTGCCCCAGTGATACTCACAAAAGCTGAGTACGGCAGTATCTTCTGGCAATTATTCAGTACTCAAAGAAGTGAGCGGTTCAAAGCTGCGAGTATTAACCTGGTGGAACAGCTAAACAACTATATTGCCGCGAACAGAGCATCCTACCCGCCAACATTCTCCATTATGAATCCACTGAAGCTGGAAAGACCCTCGCCACCAGCACGCCAGGACTCTATCGGATCCATTCAGTTCATCGACAGATTAGATAAGCTTTTTCTGAACAACCTTAGTGTTAAAGGGAAGTCAGAAGATCTCACAGATTTTTACCTTGGTAGACTGCTTTACAGTGCAATGCGTTATGGCGGTCTACTTCGCAGCGACTATCTTGCAACCTTCGCTGCTCAGTTGCTCAATGGAAAACCATGTTGTTATGAAACAAAGCTCTGGTTTGAACTCAGTGGTTTTGCCGGTGAAACCTATATATGGCAACCTGATAGTCTGACCATCCAGCTTATACATCACTGGTATTCGCAGCAAAGAGACTTGCCAGCAACAGACAAGCTTATTAATTTGTTAAGAGCATTTATTCAGGGGTTGAACCTAAAAACTGCTGGCCGTTTAAAACTCACATATATTATTAACGCCATCAGAGCACGGCTCAGTCTGGAGATAACCCCGTTTGCACTGCCAATCCTGTCAGGCAAACAACCTAATCTTACCCTGAAACCCACGGTTTTTTATCGGCTAATTAGTCAAAAATCACCACCGCTGCCACTGGTAACAAAAAACGTTAGTCCCCCTTCAACGCTGCCTTTATCTTCAGGGGGGCTGAAATATAATCATCATTTCGATTTTCAACGCACCATGGATTGCTATGAACAAATTAAAGACCTGTTAAAAGAAGCAAAATCCATTGATAAACTAAAAAACTCAACGCGACAACAAACCAACTCAGCTATTGCCAAACAAATTGGTGCAAAAGTGCAACAGGCAGACTATCTGCCGCCTGTTTTTTTCTATCTGCTAAATTGGGTTAGCGTTCGACTCACCTCCCAAAGCCGGTGGTCCGGTAAGCTGGCGGCCAGCACACTCATCAGCTATTTGGACACTATCGCCAAACCAATGCTAAGGAGCTTCGCAAACCAACACCTCTTAAAAATGAATGCAGACGAACTGGCTGAAACCTATACGCTATTAATAGATGAAGGAAAAAGCCTGGCGTCACAAACCAAACGTGCACGCATTCTGAGGGATTTCCATATCTATCTGGAGGAGCATCATCAGGCAACGCCATGTCATTTATTCCAGCAGTATATTGCTCAAAGTCAGCGGCTTGAGGCGCTCACCGTCGACGCAAACATTCTGATGCCATGGGAATATAGCAAAGCCAAGAGTTTCTTAACTGACTACACGGAACAACAATCAGGACTCACTCACCAACAGGCGCTGGCATTAAGGGTGCTGCTCATGCTGGGTTTTCGCTGCGGCCTACGTCGACGGGAAGCGCATTTCCTGCGCCTTCAGGATATTGAATTACTGCACACCAGAGACAATACACTTTCTGCCAGCACGACAATTTTCATTACACCACATGGGCAAAGAGCCCTCAAAACAAGCTCAGCAGAGCGGCGTATTCCGCTGGGGTTTTTACTCAGCGATAAAGAAAAGACAATTTTTCTCGAATACTGGCGAGCCAGGCAGCAAATCGGCACTGAGCACTCACCGTATTTGTTCTATTTTGGAGCAGAGCCGCCACTTGGAGCCGAGGGCCGCCCCGTCGCTGGTGAAGAGTTGCTGTTTGATCCTCTAACGATACTGTTGCAGCGAATTACCGGCGATGAAACATTTCGCTTCCATCATTTGCGGCACTCATTTGCCACATGGATGACGTGGAGCTGGACCAGTAAATATCATCGTCAGGCTCAACCGATTGATTCACTGATTGATATTCCTGAACTCTCGCATCTGAAACAGGCAAAATCTGCTCTCTTACATCTAACTGAAGGTCAACCAACCAGAAAAGTTCTGCATGCTATAAGCGCAATAATTGGTCATGCAGGCCCCAGTATGACGTTGTTCTATTATATACACAGTGCCAGTTGGGTAATTTGGAAAGGACTAAACACCTGCACTCCAAATATCAGCCGTGAAACAGAAGCAGTTCTTGCTAGTGTTGATGTGCGCACGGCAACCCGGGCGCGTATAGGTAATCAAAGCGATACAGCCACCTACAACGGAATGGCAGCCTATGCAGCAAAAAAATTACTGGCATATTGCTCACCTGTACAGCTTAAGAATTGGACAGAAGTGTCTACCTTTACCCCTGGCGCATTAAATAGTGCCGTGACTGAAAGAACGTTAGTGCTGGATATTTACCTGGCGCTGTTGAGGCATATGAATCTTGACGTCCCACTGGAAGAGTGCGCAGAAGACGCGAACATCGAACCAGGCCGGCTGCAGCAAGCGTACGAAAATGCTCAGTTTTTTTTCAACCAACAGTTCAATATACAGTCGGACTATGATGAGAAAAAACGGCCACGGAACTATAAACGATTTATTTACCAGAAGAACAAGCGTATTGCGATTTCTCCGGTTGCGCATTTGCCTAATTTTCCCGCAAATCTAAAAAGCCAAAACATTGCATTAAGGATGGTCAAGGCGTTTAACTTGCTGTCAGAGCCACAGCAGTCCGAGGTAATGTGGGCTGCACTTTACGCGGTAACACATTGCTCTGTAACATGGCCGCATTTTCGGTTTTATGATGTGGAGTGCCTGCACCGGTTTATAAATGCCATGCACTTTTTTGAAAAGGCCTTCGCTGTTTCACTGCGAATGCGATTTACCCTGGTTTCACGAGCACCACTTAGCTCTGAACAACGAACCATGCAATGGCAGAGTTGGCAACTCGACTCATGGGTATCACTGCAAAGAGATAATCGTGTTGATAAAGACTATGCCCCAGAGGGTTATCTGGCTGTGGACTTTATGGCAGCGCAGGGTTCCGATTTATCTCGTCAAAGAAAAAGGGTAGCACGCGGTAAGGAGCGGGTCCAATCTCGGCGCCGGCCCAGTGAGTACGGCATCCGGTTTGGGCTGTATCTGCTTTTTATGGTAGTAAATGGAGAATTGCCGGCATCTGATAGTTCAGAAAAGCTTGTTAAGATTTTAGCGTCGCCTGATTAAGGCAAGCATCCTCTCTTCCTGAAGGTTCAGGAATTGGTGTAATAACCGATACTGACTCTACACAACATCCAATGTAAGCCATTACTCTTGGAAAAGGAGCAGCATCTTCCATAATTCTTAACGTAATTCTTTTAGTCTTTATTTCGTCAACGAAAGCGATTACCCTTTCCAAACATTTTTTCGAGGGAGACGGCGATGTCAATTTTATTAGATAAACGTGAACTTAAAAAAGCGGCAAAGGAACTGACGCTGGTTAAACTTACGGAAGTGATTGAAACTCTGAATAGCATGATAGCTGAACGGCAGAATGAAGCAGAAGTTATAAACCAATTAGAACAACTGGCAAAATCTCAGGGGTTCACCCTGGAACAACTGGGTTATAAATTAAATAAAGACGCAGCGACTGCTCTACAGCCAGACTCGGTGAAGTCTGATAAACGTCCTACAAAACCTAAGTTTAAGAGCATCAAAAAAGACAGCCAGTATTTTTATGTTGAAAACGGTGAGCTGCATTTACTACGCACACACACGATGAAGAAGGGCCTGCAAGATCGTGGCGTAGATGTTATGCCAGTATCTAAGGTTGATAAAAAATATGCTAAGAAAATCGATACGTTAATTGCAGATGCCACTGCGCAGGCTTTAGAAAACTACAATTCTAAGGTGGATGCCTGGAATGATTGGGCCGCAGCCAACGGCGAAGAAATTTTGTCTAAGAAATAACACCTGATATATTGCGCCCGGCCAGGCTGGGCACTTTTAATCAATCGAGCAAATAGGCATCTGCAACAGAGTGTTAGTTCAATATGAACAACAAAGTCAGACTAAGCCTGAGTTAATGCATATTAACTATTTATGAGATTCATCTATTGCTCCAATATCTATTGTGCGCCAGCCGTCACTTTCAGATTTAACTAATCCATACTTTTCAAATACTCGAAAAGCATCATTGACAAATGCGTTCCATGATTGCGGATTCCAGTTTCTAATTTCCTGATTCCACTCTCTGGTCGCTTTGCTTACTTGCCCTATTTTGACCTTGCTCTCATTCTTTTTGACTGTTCTATGCAAATACCACAAGCTAAAAGCTACCGCGAGTCTGCTCATACTCTTGTTTCCATAACTAAAAGTAAATAACGCTTGCTCTGAAAACCGAAGGTCACCTAACCGACGAAAGCCACATAATATATAGATAGCCGCATGAAGCTGCGTTCTTTCTTCTTTGGAAAGATCTTTTTTATATGAAATAACATCACCTATTTCTTTTAGTTTATCTTCGAAATCTGAACATCGCTCTCGCGTACGGTTATTCGAGCAACTTAAGCAAGAGTCTGACTGTGAGTTATAAATTATCTGAGGCGTGGCGCTACAGCACGTGATACATTCTCTTATTTCATAAGTATCACTACTAAAATCATCTTCATAAGAAATTCTGTCAGATGGAATCAAGCTTAACGTTCTTACACTATTTCTGCCCCATGTCAGAACCAAAGGGGTTGAATTAGTTCTCAAATAGATTTCCAATAAAGAACGTGTAATTTCATCTGTGTTTTCTTTCAACAAATAAATCGACCACTTATTTGACCAGTATATGGGCAGTGCCGTATGAAGCTCCTCCTCATCCAAAGCTAAAGATTTGAGCATTAAAGAAGTTAATGACCTACTTACTTCTTGCTCAACAAGTTGCGGATGTTTTGTATACAAGTCAGGGCCAATTGATCCATAGGCTTTTTGTTGGATGTGAAATGCGTCAAACAAGGCTATACACCTTGATGTTGCTCGGGAATAAGCAATAAAAAATTCGATATTGCTCATCTTTGGATCTGCATAAACAATCACAAAGGGGCTTTCTAACCCTCTGAAACGGCCTATATTTTCCAGTTTAACGCCGCTAGGGATCAGCTCTTTGGGGACACTTAAAAAAGTAGGTTTTAATACAGTGATATAAGCGGGAGGAATACCTTCAGATAATAATTCAGACATTAATTTTTTTAGCGATGATTTTGGATGATGTGTAATAAGCTCGACCAAAGTGTCATCTTCGAAATCTCTCGGGTTGTTAACCGTATACGATGGTTTGGCAAAGAGCTTAAGACGGTCACAAATTTTCTTTGGAACTCTTAGGCTATTCGTTAATGTAAATGCTCGTGTTGAGAGCCGCGATTCCAACCATTCCAATGAAACAGGTTTTTCATATTCGAAGGCCTGGGTTGCATCACATAAAACGACAATTTGCTTTTTTACGAAGTTATCAAAAAATATTTCCCAAGCCTCTTTCCAGATGACTTGCCCTTCATCAACAATTAAATGATCATATTTGTCGAAATAGCCATACTTCCCTGCTAATTTCAGAATCTGAACAACTTCAGAATCTTTGTCATATGCTCCTGAGTATTCAGGATCCAACTTTTCATCAGAGATATCCGATTGCTCCTGAATCTCCTTTGAAGCACAATGCGCAAGGCCATAAAGTGTGAGAACGTCACATATGCTTGCATGTTCTTTTAACTCATCTTTAAGTTTCGCAGCCAATAACTTATTAAATGTTATAAATAATACTCGTTTATTAGCTTTTGAAAGTAATCTGGCAACTTGAATTCCCACGATAGTTTTGCCTGAGCCGGGCCAGCCATTTACAATTAATCTTGGCGATTCTAAAGCATCATCTACACAAGACTTTTGCTCGTCTGTAAGTTTTAACCACAAGAAATTGTCAGAGTTGACTCGCGAGATCCAGCATGGCATTGCGTCAATGGTGGGTAGTATCATCTCGATCATTTTTTGAATCTGGAATGCCTTGAACTGAACACTCCCTAGATTCTGTTTATGAAATGACATGATTTCCGAAATTTTCTCACCAAATCTGGGGAGAGAAGGCTTGTCAATAACAAGGCTGACTTTCGTATACTGATTGAAATCTGCGTAACCCGGAGGGAGGCTGGAAGGCGGGATTTGTGAACCTGGAAAACAAAATGCACTTCCTATTTTAATCTCAATTCCATTTTGACGGAACCAGCTTTGGAGCGCGTAAACGCCTCTGGATAATTGTAAAGCGGGATCTATTCGGGAAACTCCGAATCCAGATTCTTTAGTGTAAAAAAAACCATTTACGTCGTGATTAAGAACTCCGCCCTTAACTTCTACAGCTAATATCCCGAGCGTTTCATGAATGACGAGAAAATCTACCTCTCCATTGGGGCTTTTGTCGCCGCGCATCTCTGTAACAAACGATGATAACCAAGGTATGCTATGAATAACATGGAACGTATCGTCCAACTGTTCTTTAAACAGCTGATATACAAGAGGTTCAGCTATTGCACTACTATTTGACTTAGGTCCATATGATGGATACATAAAAGCCATCAACGCCCTCCTGCTATGTTACAGCTACTAAAACCGGCACGGTCAATTGGTAATAAGAGTATCAGATACAAAGCGACCCGAATTTCATCTTAGCAAATTAATGCTTGAGGTTATCATCACGTCACCTACACTATTCAGAAGACTGTTACAAAGAAACACAGCTATCCCACAGATAAAGGCTTCCTGCCTTTACCTTTTATGAATTTTTAGCCAATAATCCTGTAAGCGCTGGTCTTTAACATTTCGTATAGCTCGGTTCAGACTCAGGAGCTCCAGCGGCTCCCGCCCCAACATATTTGCTAACTCAAAACATTGGGACTCGCCCATGTACGCCCCACTTCTAACTTGGCTGATATATGCTCTGGACACATCCAAATACCTTGCCAGTTCAGCGTCATTTTTAAGATCTTTAGCTTGTTTTAACTCATCCAAATATTGAGATAAAGAGATCATCATCACCTTCATGCGCAACCTGCGTTGCTAAGTAATTACTTGACACATGAAAGTGATTGTCCGTATATTCTGCTAAGTAATTACTTAACATTTTTCCAGTTTAGCTGCTGAAAATTATTAATTTTTAGCCGACGGAATTGCTTGGTCGTAATTAGCAGGAGAAAAAAATGGATCTGACTTATAGCGTTTTATCTGGGACGTTTTTGGACGGCAGTAAACACTCTAAAACTCATGTATTTTCAACTGGCAGCGGCACGCGAAATGACCCGGTGCGTGTGCAATCCGCCGAGGTCACTATTCAAGAATTTTGGATCCGCACAGCAGATGGTGAAGAAGAAAAAATCACCTTGCAGAATGTTGACGTCGACGCCAGGCACGGTCACGACATCGCCATGGTTATTGCGGAAAATGACGACCATGGTGCCTACATTGGTTACGTAAATTTCAGCACAAAACAAAGTTGGTTTTTTAGGCGTACATCCACAGCACGTGCATTTGCACAAGGGGCTGCACCTTGTGTTCTGACCATTGCATCAGCGTTTATCGCCGGTGGTGTCGCCTGGTACATAGAGGGATTTATGGCCTGCATCGTGGCGTTTGCTGTCGGTTTGGTCGCCAGTGTCGTAGTACGCAATATCCACGCTGTCAGTATTGAAGCAGGACTCAGGAAAAAATTCGACGAAATTATTATGGAAGAGGCCCATCGCTATGTGCCCAGAGAAAGTAAACAGGTCGAGCAACCAGTCCCCTCTTCGTAAACCGAACGAAATTAACTATATCAGCAGTAGGAGAACGTTATGTTCAAAAAAATGGCATTAATCAGCATCAGTAGTATTCTGCTGTCCGGATGTGGTGGTGGTGGCGAGAGCGGGGATGGACGTTTTGCTGTCAGTGCTTCTGCTGGTGAGGGAGGGACAATATCACCTGCGTCCCAGCGTGTCGTTAAAAGTGCTCAAGCAACCCTTAGCGTGGAGCCTGACGCAATTTACACTATCCAAAGCGTAACCGGCTGCAGTGGTAGCCTTGATGGCAATACGTATCGTACCGGCGTGGTAAATTCAGACTGTGCTGTGACGGCAAGTTTTGCGCTAAAACCGCTGACGATTAGTCTGGATACGTTGCCACAGAGCGTGGCTGAGAATACCAGCACCCCACTCAATATTGTGGTGGAAAACGCCAAAAACGCTCCGATAGTGGCAGTGAAAGCCGTGGGTGGCTATGGCCTGAACTCTATCTCTATAGAGCAAACCAGTGGAGCCAGATTTAATCTGGTGACACAGAATGTCGACCGGAACGTGAGTGTTGAACTGGAGGTTGCTGTGCAAGACGGCAGTAATGCGAGCAGGGTTATCGCACAACGTTTTAGCTTTGTAATTGAAAATACATCATTTGCAGCCCCGCTGGCTCGCTATCAGGTCATTACTGAGAACGCAGCGCGAATCCTGGCATTAACAGAAGAAAGGCAGGTTAGTGCAGCATTTAGTGGTGCGGCGACAGTATTGGCCATCAAACACAATGTAGCTCTGAAGCAAGAGGCTATAACATTCGGCAACAACTCAATTTACGGCGAATTGGAATCCCAACTCAATCAGAATCCAGTGGCCACATATCTCGCAGGCAACATCGGTGACACCGAGCTCAGCACAGCAATGGCCAGCATTGAATCACTGATGACAGCCCATGTTGCACCCTATATCGCTAGCATTAATCAGTCTATGCCAGCTATCGCGGCTCAAGGGGTGTCTGCAGCCTTTCCGCATCAATGGCACATCAATACTGAACTGAACTCTGTTTCGCTTTTTGTCGGTAATGCTGAGCTGGGTCACGTAAATAACGGCAAGTGGGCGTTCAATTCGGATTTTGAATACCTAGACGCGGTAATCAATAGCGATTGCAGCCTGTAGGCCAACACTTTTTTAGGATGTAGTATATGAAAAAAAACTCTTTGATGGCGTTCCTGCTGGGATGCGCTGTCAGTTGTCACGCCGTGGCCGCTGAGCGTTTGGTGGTAACCTTTAATGCAACTCCACTGTCCGCAGATCACGTGACATCACAAAATGTCGCCCCCACTTGTTTGCCACTGGTATCTGGCAACAACTGGTGTGTACCTACACCCTCGGCTCAAACGGTGCGAAACCAAAGCGCAGATGCAACTTCACTGAAAACTGCAGTTGTTCATGTGCCGGAAGAACTGAGCCTGGCGCAAGCTCAAGCGATGCTGGAAAACACCGGCCTATACCGCTACATTGAGCGTGACTATGCGACGAGAACACATAGCTGGAATACCGACCCGGCGCCAGATGATTTCAACGCAGGTATTCAAACATATTTTGAGCAAAACTCGCCATCACTACCCAATGCCAGCTCAATATTCGACATGTGGGCAAAGCTGAAAAATCCGGATAAAAATATTGATGTTTATGTGGTGGATGAAGGTTTTCATCTGGCCGATGATTTGGCTTATACCGATGGTTTTAATTTCACCGTAGTGAAGTTTGACAACGAGCGACGTCCGGGTTTTTTGGAGGTAGAGTTTAATCCAGAGTGCAAAAGTGCCCACGGCACCGGTGTAGCCAGTGTGATAGGCGCGCAAATTAATAATGGCATAGGTGTAACTGGGGTGGTTGGCGATGTCACGTTACACCCATTACGTGCGCTGGACTGCGGCAATGGCTTTCTGACCGATGCGGCAGCAGCATTGAACTGGTTATCCGGCGAGGTTATTGAAGGGTTGCCGGTATTCGATGGCAATCCGGGGGTGGTTAATATGAGCTTGGGCGGCAAAACCACAACGTGCCCGATGTATATGCAAAGCGCTATCGACAAAGCTGTGAATAAGGGATTCGTGATTGTCGTATCAGCCGGTAACGAAACAGAAGATGCGGGATTGCATTCTCCTGGCAACTGCGAAGGCATAATTACCGTAGGGGCTACCGCATCACAAACCGCTGATATCGCTGGTTTTAGTAATTATGGTCCTGCCGTCGATGTAATGGCGCATGGCAGTGGTGTCTTGGGACTTCACCGTGACAATAATACGACAGAATGGGCCGGCACCAGTTTTTCATCGCCGTTGGTTGCAGGGATGATTGCAGCCGTGATGAAAGATTTTGCCTTCACACCGACACAGTGGGAGATGTTAGCTGAGCTGTCTGCTGTGAGTCGCTGGATAGAAGGAAGTCAATGTGAAACCCTGGGATGCGGTGCAGGAATTTTGGAAGCGGCGAAACTCTACAACAATGCAGAGGCACTTTTAGAGGGGCGCCTGGACAGCATGAGCCACCTGTTGAACCAGTTATCAGACTGTAACCAGAGTTGGTTTACCGCCACATTACTTAAATCAAGTGACCCGTGCGACTGGGTTCTGGTTGAGGTGAAAACCCTGGGCCAACTGGCTGAGGAGGAATACCTAAAGCTCTGGTCAGTTGAACATGGGGTGGCTAACACAGCTGAGAACCGAGTCCTATACGGCACTTTTACTCAAACTAAATTCAGCATTAGCTTGGACGAGGCCGTTGGCCGTGATTTTTACGTGCAGAAATGTGCCCATATTGGCAATACCTGCAGTGACTTAGTCAAAATCGATAGTAGTAAGTTGGAAAATAAGCCGGCCGTGTGTCAGTAGAAAAGTTGCAAAGGGCTGTCATTATGGCAGCCCTATCTCAAATTTACGCAGGGATATGGTCTTATGAGACGTACCAGTTAAATATCCTGCCAGCGCCCCCGGTCCTCAATATCCCTGACAGAACCGCGTAAAAAATGACAAGGGAAACTGATTTTAAGCGTATCTAAAAAGTCACTATCAAATGAATCGACAGCGATATTTATATTGTCAAACTTATCAGTCCGAAGAGAGACACGCTCCATAACCGTAGGAATTGCGGGTGTTAGCGCGCCCAACTTAAATGTGTAATCAGGCTCAAGGTGCTGATTGAAGAACCAAAAAACCTGATAATAATTATTTCCCAGAATATCGCGAAATTGTAGGAACACATAAACACAGTCTGAGATCGCTGACATTTCTAACGCTATATTAAGAGCTTTTTTCGGAGGAAACATGCAGTATTCCATTGACTGCAAAACGCCGTAATCCTCACCCTCAACTACACTGATTTTACTGCGGTATTTTTCGTCAACATATTTTTCGATGAAATCTGATATCGGAATATCATCAGCAGAATAATTGATAACAGACAGCACCTCGACACTATATGCAGCATGGCTGCTAAGATTTGAGATGTTGAGAGAAACACTCCCGCCGACAGCTTCAACGGCACAGCAAAGCGTTGGAAAACAAGCGATTCGCAGGTGCTCTTGGCTGAGAGTAAAGTTATCGCTCAACGTCTGATATAATTTGTTAAGGTCAACTGCATCCACAGCATTAGAATTTTTCTTTTGGAAATCGCATTCTGTCACTGACATGAAAACTCCTTCTTAATTACAACAACAGCATAAACTGAACCGCATCCATACCAAATGTACATGGTTACAAACAAATAAAAAATCAAGGCTTCTTTAAAACAATAAACAGAGACAAATTTAAATAGCTTTTATCAAACAATATAACAAAGCAAAAAAAATCAGGACCTCAAAATAAAACAATAAGTAATAGGACAAACAAAGCCTAACAGCCTCAGAGTACCGAACATTGCCATTACAGCTAAGATATTAGGAGGTATTCGGCACTAAACTGTGCCAACGCTCCGAACGGTGACGTAAATGTGAACAGTCGCAAAACTTGAAACTAAATTGTAAATTTATGGTTTTTGTGATAGTTTACAGTGTTTAGAAACAGAAATGGAGCACAAGGATGAGCTGGATACACACTGGTAAAACACAGGCTTTTAATTACACCGGTTTGGATAAAAACCTGGCGCAGGAGCACGGTATTCGGCTACCCGCTCAGTATCTTGTCAACAAATGGCAGCTGACTCATCAGGCATTGTTAATGCTGGCCAGCCTTAACGATTATGACCAGCAACAGGTAATGAAAGAAATTGAATACGTTACCCGCTACCCCAGCACAACCTACTCTACCAAGCACAGCTTAAACCCGTTCCGGCGTATCTACCGCACCCGGTATCCATTTCGTAGTTACCATTATTTAATTGAATATCGCACGGCGGCTAATGGTCAGGTTGTGATTGATGAAATATTTTTTGATAAAACTCTGGCTGGCGAAAAAACCAATACTGCAGCCGAGCGCACCATGCTTTATCATATAGGTAGAGACGCTAACCAACGTTATGATCAAGCGAAAGATGAGAGGGGTATCGACGCTTTAGGTCTCTCAGTACAAAATATCGAACCAACCAATCAGGTTCGCACCGAGCATGCTGCGGTAAATGGCATGTTGAACGATTTAAATAAAGCAGCCTGGTTAATGGGCGTGCATGCCCAGACGGCTTATAGCTCGGATACGATATCTGCCTATACGTTGTTTCATAACCCCACTGATGGCGGTATGTTAGACCTGACAGAGTGCTTATTTGATAAACTTAGCCGCACTAAATCCCATAATGCGCAATATATAGCTGCGGTGCTGGCACAAGTGCAACAGCAAGGCAGGTCTGTAAAATGGGTAGTGCATAGCCAGGGCGCAATTATTTTTAATGCCGCATTATTACATTACCGGGCGCATTATGGTGGCCGCTTAAACCTGCAACAATTGGCGATACATGGTAGTGGCGCAAATGTACAACGACTAACTAGTATGGCCAGTGGCTTAGGTATAAAAGTTAACGCCGTAAGAAATAACCCCTTTGATCTGGTACCCAATATAGCAGGTGGTAACGATTTATCACCCAGCAGTTTATGCCGCAGCTTAAAATTCTGCGGTTTGGTATTTGGCCCAAACTCAGGCCCAGGTGTAAGCCCACATACGTTGCCTTATCTCGGCATCGAAACTTACAGGCAGCAATTATGGATGTTGGGTAATCATAAAAAAGCAGCAAAGGTACAACGTTATATTCAGATGCATGCAGGTAAGGTTCGCTAATGGGCTTAGTTAAAAATGTGTGGCAGGGTTATGCCGGTGGGCCAGATTTAAATCGCCAGCAAACACACCGGTTTTTACTGGAAGATATTCAGGTGCAGGTGCGCTTGCCGCATTCTAATGTCGAAACCATTGCCTCACCACGTCATGTTAACTTTCCTTATAAAACGCCGGGCTGGTTTGAACGTAATATGGAACAACAAAGACAACATTATTACGTGCATTTGCAAACTCGCTGCTGGTTTTATATGTTCCCTGTACTACGCTTTGGCGATGGTGAACTAGGCCACTTATTTTGTTCTCTCTGGCTAAAACGGGTTCCGTCGGACGTAAATGCATTAGATCGGCAACAATTGGCTGACTACCTTATTCGCGAATATGATGAACATTATAACGCCGAAATAACACCTGATGATCCCTGCGAACAAGCCAGGGGGGTGAATACCCGTACCAGACAAAAGATTCGTGCTGAAGCAGAATTAGCTGCCTCCAGAGGGTCTACCAGCCGGTTAGATAATCTTGAAAAACATATTGCCTTATCCATTAACTACCCACCTCTGGAACCAGCAAAAATCATTACAATACATGGTATGGAATGGGTGTCTTATGTAGACAAACCCTTTCCTGCTTCATTAAGAGGGGTAGATTATTACTGCCTGCCGTTGAGCGAACAATTTTGCTTTGCAATTAGCTTTACACTCTACGCCCCTGGGTACGGCAATAAGCGCTGGCTTAAACACGCCAAAGCGACCCAACAAATGGTGCTGGATAGCTTAAAAGTGAGCCCGGTTGATAATACAGCTGATAACTTACTTACCAATAAAGAGCAATAAAGCCAGATGCGTTTTATTTTTATACTATTAGTTTTCTTACCCTTTATAAGCCTCGCCACCGAATACACACCTGATTCAGCAGCAGAGCTGCGTGCCCAATATCAGTTGCTGTTAGAGTTAAAAGCTGAAGATGCGATAACTAAAGCTGTGTTTAGCGAGAAGTCTGAAAGCATTAAACAGCAGGCTTACAACAGATACCAGATATCACTCAAAGATATGCCGTCAGCGTCAGCCACTGAACAACGGATAGACAGCTTTACGTCAGCTTTATACAGTATTTCAGCACTATTGTTACTGGCACTCGTTACCAAAATAATGTCGTATTTCCCAGCAATCCTGAGTGAAGCACTGGTATATGTTGCATCCGCAGTCACGTTGCTGGTCTTCCACCAAGAATACGTTGTATTGGTAGCAGGGTTCTCGTTGGCTGGTGTGCTGGCTTATTCTGTAAATAGCCGTATTGAGGATTCAGGTAAAGCACGCCGATGGACTGGATGGCTGTTAATGCTGGTGCTGGGTATTCTGGCATGGTGCTTTAACAATAGCGTTTTCGGTGTTTCTAGTGTTGTCGCTTTTGTTTATAGTTTAGGCTTTGTCATGTTGATTACGCCGGGAATGATTGCAGTTGGTGTTAACGAAGCGCGTATAGCTGTGGTACTGCGTTTAGCTTTTGCCTGTCTGTTGTTAACGCTGTTGGCATGGCTGATCTTTTATACCACCTGGCTGCCTGCCTTAATACCTGTTAGACAAACCCTACACGCTTTTGAGCTGGGCATGCTAACCGTATTGCCGTTGGCGTATTTTACTGCACTTGGCTACCTAAGCTTTTTCTTACTAAAGAGCCGGTTTTGGTTGCGATTTATTGCAGAGCTGGCTGCACTTATCAGTGGGCTGGCGGTTATTATCATTGCCCTGCTATACCAGCTTGATACCATGTTCTGGGTGGGTGCGGTGTTTATGCTGTGGAATCTTATGGATAAGTTTCACGAACTCGTTTACAAGCGGGTTAGTTTTACCGCTGCATGTACTTTATTTGCTGTGATATTCGGCGGCAGTGCGGCGATAATTAAGTCTAATATGGCTGTAGTTATGCCACACCTCGCATTTCTGAATTTGTAGTACGTTGGATATGGAAGGTCGTAAAAAGCTGAGCTTTATAGAGTGTATTGTACGTTTATAAAACACGTAATGTATAAAGCATAAATAGCAGAGCCCGCAATTTTGCGGGCTCAGTTATTCAGAGTTGTATCACTGCAGAGTCAAAACAACGGCGGCGCCAATCGTTTCATTATCTTCAATGCGAGCAATGCGGTCGTCGAATACGCGTAGGTACATTTTTTGCTCATTGATATCTGTAATTCTGTTACCCAGCCGGTAGGAGCAAAACAATGTTTCCAACATACCACGCTTCTCGTCAATACTGACAACCGGTACAGTACGAATGAGTTGCAATGGATACTGCTCACACTCACGAATACCGACCACAAACAGAAACTCGAGGCTTGGATCCTCAGCCAGGAAATATTGTAATAACACGCCCGCATATGGAATATCTGACCTCATTCGTGGTACTCCTTTTGGTTTGTATTTTCCAGCAAAAAGCGCACAAAACGACGCTGCAAGGCTTTAAAATCAAGCACCTTTATACAACTGGCGCAGCATGCCTCATGTTTCACCCATGAGAAAATGGCCTCACAGTTATCTGCCTCACCACCCTGGCCACATACTGATACCAGCTCACGGCCATGCGGGTTGATCCGCAGCGCAGTAATCAAGCTGGTAGCCAGGTTACGAACCTGCCCCCTGAATCTTTTGTTCAGCATAAAATCACGAAATGCGGGTGTGGTTTCAATCTGGATCATTTGGCATCTCCTTTGCGGTGGGCTTTTAATAACAGGTCAAACGCTGAGCCATCCTGACGAGTTAGGTTGGGTACAAAACGGCTATACACCCGGAATAACATTTCTGTTGTCGTGTGGCCCATCTGCCGGGCAATCCACTCCGGATTTTCGCCAGCTGCAAGCCACAAGGTCGCCGCAGTATGCCGGGTTTGATATGGCACCCGCTCACGCAGACCACAGGTCTTTAACGTGGGGTACCAAATCCGCTGCGTAATATTGCGATGGTTAAACGGTGTGCCGTTTCGGGTCGCGAACACAAACTCGCCCTTCCCTGTCACTTCAAATTGCCGCTGCAGCGATTCCCGTACCGGTGTCGACATTTTGATTTCACGCTGAGAGCCGTCATTTTTGGTGTACTCTGCTCTGCCCCCAACCCAGGTTTCGCGGACTAAAATAATGCCGCGGTCGAAATCAACAAAGCGCCATTTCAGGCCATCAATTTCGCCGGTTCGCATACCGGTAAAAAAACGCACAATAAAGTAGTCCACAAACTGCAGTGGCACCTGCATCAAGAAACTTTCCACTTCATCCAGAGTGAAGGGATCTACATCACTCTTTTTCATTTTCAGTGGTTTTAAGCGCTCCGGCGCAGTAAACTGATAGCGGTCGGCTGCCTCACAAAGAATCATCTGAATAACTTTCAGATGTCGGTTGATATAGCCTGCTGAAATCTGCTCTCCATTTTCGCGACGAACTTTGCCGAGCTTAGCGCGAAACTGGATCAAATCAGCTTTTGTGATGTGGTCGACCTCTATCCCCCCGAAATGTGGGATCAGGCGGTTCTGCACTATCAGCCTCATTGTTTTGTCATATGACGCTCGCCAGCTAACTTGCATCTCGTCAAGCCAGATATTGGCAAACTCTTCAAAGGTAGGTAAGCGCTGCGCCCTGTTACCGGCTAACAACCGCTGTTGCTGCTTTTCAAACCGCGCCACCATCTTGCTGTTGGGGAAATAATTGCTGTACACAAAAGTGCCGAGCAAAATCTCCGCTTCGATTTTCAAAAGCAACTTTGCCAGAGTTTTCCGGTTTGCCGGTGTGTCTGGCAACGCAGTCTGCTCACGGCAGCGCGTGCCCATATACCGGAAATCTATTTGCAGATTTCCAGACCCTCTTACCCTAATACTACCCATGCGCCATACCTCCGTTTGCCATTGGAATAAATACCTGTGTTTGTGGTTTTGCGATGTCTTTTTGGATGGTTTCCCAGATGTACAAAATCTTGCGGCCACCAAAAGGACGTATGTAGTGCACGCCCTCAAACAGAACGCGATCTTTTAGCGTTTCGCGGATTGTCCGCGGGTCATACTTGATGAGCTTGGAAAGCTCTTCTGTTGTTAAGTAGGTTTTAAGCATCGTTAGCGCTCCTTGATGAACATTTGTAGCGTATACTCAACATTATGCGCGCAAAAATGTTTGTGTCAAGCAACTTTTGTAGCTTTTACACATCAATTAATGAGTAAACTGTTTTTTTGGTGTAGAATGAGCCTCTACAGGGGAGTTAAATAATGATCAGATTCAGGCTCAAAGAGCTAATTGCAGACAAAGAGTTCACAGAAGGCAGGCGGATTACTTTTGACGAAATCGCTAAAAGCACTGGTATCCACAGAACAACGCTATCAAAAGTTGCGAATCAGAAAGGCTATAACACTACTACCGATGTTCTGGATAAGTTATGCATCTACTTTGGCGTAGATTTAGACAAGGTTGCTTCATATACTCCTGAAGAATAGAAATGAGCAAAGAAAATGTTGTTACTCCAAAGAAAGGCTTGGAAGATATCTGGCTTAGTAGTACAGAAACAAAAAAGGTGCTGAAGGTGTCAAGCTGTGAACTGATGCACCTTCGTGTGTCTGGCAAGCTACCCTACAAAAAACAGGGTAACGCATATCTCTACCAAATCCATACCAAATCAAAGCAGGGTGCGTAAAGCAGCTGCAATCTCTGTAACCGGTAACTCTTCTGTTGTTATGCCAAAAGAAACTCGAATAGCTCCGGCAATTCGATCTGCGTCAAGCCCCATAGCCGTTAACACATGTGATGGTGTATAGCTGCTGGACGTGCAAGCCGAACCATTTGAAACCGCGATAATACCTTTAAGCTTTACCATCGCCGCTTCTGAGTTGATACCCGGCACAGAAAAGTTAATCACGTAAGGCGAAGTATTGTGACCATTAACTTCGCCGCCCAGCTCGCTTACGGCAGCTGTAAAATTGGTTTTTAACTCGCTGACATGTGCCAGCCATTTTTCAGCATTCTTTGAAGCCAGTTCACAGGCCAAACCCAAACCTGCGATTAGTGGTGTCGCCAGCGTACCCGGGCGCAGCCCCTTTTCTTGCCCGCCACCGAAGTAAATTGGCTTTAACGGTGGCTTAATAAAGCCACGCCGACGCATGATTAACGCCCCCACACCTTTTGGTGCATAGAGTTTATGGCCGCTGACACTGATAAAATCGATACGCGGGTTGTCGAGATCAAACGGGTATTTACCGAAACTTTGTGCAGCATCGACATGCAAGTATGCCTCATGCCCAGCCATCAGCTGGCATATTTCACGAATCGGTTGAATAGCGCCGGTCTCGTTGTTGATATGCATTATCGAGACTAATACCGTATCGTCACGAAGTGCAGCTTTAAGTTGCGCAATATCCACTTGTCCACCAGCTTCGGCATTCAGGTACGTGACCTCAAAGCCCTGCTGCTCCAGGTGCTCTATCGGTTCAAGTACGGCTTTATGCTCCAGTTTGCTGGTAATAATATGTTTCTTACCAGACTGCTCAGCAAATTCACGCAAGCCCAGAATAGCGATATTGTTACTCTCTGTAGCACCACTGGTAAAAATGACTTCGGTTTTGTCTGCTTTGGCAATGTTGGCTACCTGTGCACGGGCTATTTCCACTGCGCGCTTTGCTGCAACACCATACTCATGGGTGCGACTGCCGGCATTACCATATTCCTCAACCATGACTTTATAAATTAAATCAGCAACTTCAGGTAGTACGGGGGTTGTAGCGTTGAAATCCAGATAAATTGTCATAGAAAAAATGCCAAGGTTTTTTAGTCTCAAGGTGAGACAAACACGTGTCTAACTGATACTATATTGCGCCTGTTTGTACAAACAAAATCTCAATTTTGTACAAACACTGTTCATTTTAACTCTTAGATACAGGTGCTGAACATTATATCTTCAGGGACGTCATTTCCAGCCATTCGTGGTATTCAGGCAGGTAGTGAATACTACATTGTAATGTGCCCGTTAAAAAGGCTGCGCAAGGTTTTTACGTTCGATGAAAGTGCGTTGCCCGTTGAGGCAAGAGCACAGCGCACGTTAAACCAAGAACGAATCCCTGAGATAACCAACTATATACTCTCACAGCGGGAAGATTACGCGTTTTCAGCTATTACGGCTTGCATTGAAGGTGTGAGCGCTTTTACACCTATAGGTCAAGGTACACACGAAACAAATATCGGCACACTCACTATTGATGCTGATGCCGAAGTTTACATTACCGACGGGCAACACAGAAACGCCGCAATCGCTGAGGCATTAAAGCAAGACCCAACCTTGGCTGATGAAAATATTTCAGTGGTATTTTTTGCCAACAAAACATTAGAAGACAGGCAAAAAATCTTCAAAGATTTAAACCTCTATCCGAAAAAGGCAGATCGTTCGTTGGGCATTACTTACGATAACTCGCCCTCTGCGTTGTTGTCGAAAGAACTGATTTATGAAAATCCAAAACTGCAAAAGCTCATTGACCTGGAAAAAAACAATCTGGGACCCCGTTCTAAAAAGTTGCTAACTCACAGTGCTTTTAACAAAGCTACACGCGAGTTGTTTGATAAAGTCACCGCTGATAACTATCAGGAACTTAGCATAATTGCTGCCAGATATTGGCAAGTTGTATATCAAAACATGACCGAATGGCAATTTGTATTTGAAGACAAATTATCTGCCGGTGATGCCAGAAAGCACTCTGTCAATGTTCACTCAGTTACTTTACAAGCGTTAGGCATAGTAGGTAAGCAATTACTCAAGCTGCCCAAGTGGGAAGCAACGCTTGAACGGTTGAGGCAGATTAACTGGGATCGAAGTAACAAAGCGGATTGGGAAGGCCGCTGCATGATCAGCGGCGAAATGAGTAATAACTCCAGCAGAGCTAAAGCGACAGCTGTCAGAATTAAAACCTTACTTGGTTTAACCTTGTCGGACAAAGAACAGCAAGAGGAAGCCAAGCTATCGGGAAACCAAAATGAGCAGTGAAACCGCAGTTAAAATTTACTCCGCATTTAGTCAGAAAGGTTTAAAGCAGACAATTGCAGATGCTAAAGCGCATATTAAGCAGCTTTATTTATCTGACGAAATCCCCTGGGTTATTGGCTATAGCGGTGGTAAAGACTCTACAGCAATCCTGCAGCTGATTTGGTATGCCTTGCTCGACTTAAAAGAAGAAGATAAGTGTAACAAAGAAGTTCATGTCATCAGTACTGACACTCTGGTTGAAAATCCTTTCGTCGCAATGTGGGTAGAAAAATCGCTGGAGCGAATGAAACAGGCAACAGAAACCCAAGGCCTGCCGATTATTCCGCACCGCTTAACCCCGGCGGTAAAAGACCGTTTTTGGGTGAATTTAATAGGCAAAGGCTACCCAGCCCCTCGCTTTAAGTTTCGTTGGTGTACAGATCGTCTGAAAATAGCGCCATCAAATGCCTTTATCAATGGCTTAGTCGATAAAGGCGGCGAAGCTATTTTAGTACTCGGCACCCGCAAAGCTGAAAGTACTGCACGTGCAGCATCGATGGATCATTATGAGAGTATCGAGACCAATACCAGGAAAGCTGATGGCTTAACAGCTAACGGCAGTTTAGACCGCGTTTGGGTTTATACCCCAATAGCAGATTGGACCAACGATGATGTTTGGGTATACCTGAACTCTGTGAATAATCCCTGGAACTTCCCCAATCAAGACCTGATGGGAATGTACCAAGGTGCCACAGAGGGCGGAGAATGCCCACTGGTTGTTGATAAAAGCACACAAAGTTGTGGTGATAGCCGCTTTGGCTGTTACGTATGCACTATGGTGTCTGAAGACAAATCCATGACAGCCATGATCGCCAATGATGATGAAAAAGACTGGATGTTGCCGCTACTGGCACTGCGTAACGAAATCGATGTTAACGACGCTAACCGGGATAAAAAACTTGATAAACTGCGCCGCGATAAAAGCAGGCGTGATTTCCGGCGCATGAATGGCAACCTGACAGTACATATTTCCAAACACGGTGCCGATATTGTGCCAGGCCCTTATATTCAGAGCTTCAGAGCTGAGCTGCTAGAAAAAGTGCTTAAAGCACAAGTTGCAGTGCAACAAATGGGGCCGGCGGAAGTGAAAGATTTAGAATTACTCCCGGTGGAAGAGCTCGAAGAAATCCGGCGTATTTGGTTAGAAGAAAAGCTGGAAATAGAAGATATCTTGCCTGGCATTTATGAACGAGCGACAGGAAAAACCTACCCAGGCAACAAGCGCGCCCATCATCCCATTTTAAACGAAGATGTGATGATCAAGCTTAAAAACTACTGCGCGAAGCAGGATGACGGCGATGGCTTAATGTACCAGCAAATTCGCGCCGTAATGGCCATAGCCAATAAACATAAAAACCAATTGCGACGGGCTAACTTGGCTAACGAGCTTAACGATAGCCTCGAAAAAGGAGCGTTTTCCTCACTAGAGGACGCAAAAACCTTCGCACTAAGACGTAAACAGCATGAGCTCAGAATTCAGTTAGATAACTCGCCCAACCTAACAGCGAAAGAGCGCGAAACTATTGAAGAGCAAATGGCCATAGTAACCAGATCCATTCACCAACAAGGATACAGTTCATTGCTGATAGAAACAGAGGTAGTCAGCGATGATTTTTGAAAAACTGGAAATAGAGAACTTTGGTATCTACCAGGGCGCGCACACAGTCGATTTGAGTGTTGAAGCCGGAAAACCCGTTATCTTGTTTGGTGCTTTAAATGGTGGTGGTAAAACCACCTTTCTCGATGCTCTGCAGTTAGTGCTGTATGGCAAGCATGCTAAGTGCTCAAACCGTGCAGCAATGGCCTATGGTAATTTTCTCGCCAGTTGTAAAAACCGCTTTGCTCCGGCTGATGCCCCGGTAATGCTTTCACTCTCATTTTTGCACCGCACAGATAATAAAATAAGACGCTTTGATATAGAGCGCAGCTGGCAAGTAAAAGGAATGGAAGCCAAAGAGAAAGTGCGTGTACTGTGTGATTATCAATATGATGAACATCTTAGCCAATATTGGGATGAGTTCGTTAATGAATTTATCCCACTTAGTTTGTCTGATTTATTCTTTTTTGACGGTGAAAAAATTGAAAACCTTGCGCATCCACAACGCTCGTCTGAGCTGGTAAAAACCGGCATTGAGAGCTTACTAGGGCTAGATCTGTTATCTCAGCTACAAATAGATTTATCACAGCTAGATAAACGCCGTCGTAGTGGTAATGTTGATCAAAGCGTTATGGCCAAAGTTTCAACCTGTGAGGATGAAATGAGCCTGCATAACGTGGTGATTTCAGACCTGAAAAAAGAGATTGCTGACCTGGAGCAACAAACCGGTGATACCAAGTTAGCTATAAATAAAGCACGACAGGCTGTGCGTAATGCCGGCGCGCATTTAATTGAAAAACGTGATGAGATTAAATTTGAGCTGGGTGCACTTGAAGCAAAATTAAAACTAAACAAAGCTGAGCAAATTAAACTGGCTGCCGGAGTGGGTCCACTTGGCTTAGTAACCGCATTAATTGAGCAGACCAAAGCACAAATAAAGCTAGAGACCGAGGCAAAACAAGCAAAGGTGCTTGATGAAGCAATAAACGCTTACGAAGCTAAAATTCTGGCCACATTGAAGCACTCAGGTGCGGCGAAAGAAGCCATTAGCCGGGTTAACAGCACCATGGCTGAACTTGCCAGAGGACGCAAAGCACTGACAAACGTAGACTGTTATCTTAATACTGACCTAAGTATTTTTAACGGTTTAGACAAGCGGATAGCCGACGAGGAAAAGCAACGCCAGCATTTAAAGAGAAATGAAGTACGCTTATTAGAGCAACAAGCTCTGTTGCAAAAGCAGTTGGATACCATACCGGACTACGACTCTGTACAGCATCTGCTCGCTGAACTGGCCGAACATGAAGCTATATACAAAAACCTGCTGGTACGCACACAGAACAAGCGGCAACAATTAGAACAAGCGCAAGCCAGAAATAATGCGTTGCTGCATCGCTACACCAATTTATTGGCACAACAAAACAAAGATACCTTCGAGCAAAAGCGTACTATTCAGGTAAGCGAGCACATTAAAAAGCTGAAAAGAACCTTGCAGGGGTTTGCAGAACAGCTGATCTCAGAAAATATAGAGCGCTTACAAACGTTGGTTAAACAAAAGTTTGATGCCTTGGGCCGTAAAGAACAGCTGATAAGCGGTTTAAGTATTGCGCCTAACAGTTTCGAAATTACCTTGTATGACGCGAATGGTGAACCGCTGGAACCAGCAAAGCTTTCTGCCGGTGAGCGGCAACTGCTTGCTATCGCTATTCTATGGGGCCTGGCCGAAGCATCAGGCAAAGAGCTGCCAACGGTTATTGACACCCCACTTGGACGGTTGGATGGTAAACACAGAAGCAAGTTAATAAACAACTACTTCCCCAAAGCCGGGCAACAGGTAATTTTGCTGTCTACCGATGAAGAAATCGTCGGCGACTATTACCAACAGTTAAAACCGGCTATCAGCCGTGAATATCACATTAGTTTTAATGAACAAGCTAAGTCTTCCGGCTTTACACCAGGGTATTTTTAACTATGCAAAGCATCGACATTATTCGTTTATCCGAAAAGCAAAAGCAGCAGTTAATTATTCTGAAGCGCAAAACTGGCATAGATAACTGGAACGTGCTTTGTCGCTGGGCGCTATGCATGTCTCTGGCCGACCCAACAGTACCACCGAAGGAAGATATTCCTTCGGATAGTAATGTTGAAATGACTTGGAAAACCTTCGCTGGTGAGTACGCTGAACTGTATTTAGCTATCCTGAAAACAGCGTATAAAAAACAGACTAATGTGATTGGTGAAATTGAGCTGTCTTTGTTTGTAAAGCTTCACATTAATAGAGGAATAAACCTTTACAATAAGTCCATTTAAAAAATTTCGCATAGGAAGCAAGTTAAAAAACATAGTATGTGCCTGCGAAATCGCCAGACAACTCAACTAGAGCACGTTAAATGTCTGTTTCTTTGAGTTTCCGATCTAAATCACCTAAATCTATATTTTTAATAGAGTTACATATTTCTTCAGACAGCCTTTTTACAGACTGCTCATTTGAACTGAAATACTTTGAAGTTAACATTAAATTATTTTCAGCTAG
This sequence comes from Rheinheimera muenzenbergensis, assembly GCF_036984005.1. NCBI lineage: Bacteria > Pseudomonadati > Pseudomonadota > Gammaproteobacteria > Chromatiales > Chromatiaceae > Rheinheimera > Rheinheimera muenzenbergensis. The sequence continues at coordinate 56,965 of NZ_JALAAR010000017.1, read as the reverse complement.
GTGATCTTTAAAATGAGAAAAAATCTCTGTAAAAAACCGCTCCGACAGATTAGAGATAGAAATACCCATCTTAAATATTACCGGAAGTGCAAGCATTACAGCCCCATACCCAATAGCTTTGGACAGAATGTACTCGCGTGGTTTATCCCATTCGTCTGGGAAAACTCTCCTTACTCCATTGAATAAGTTTAAAATAACTTTAAAAATAACTTGATCTTGACCTCTAATAAAATAGCTATTGAAAGGCAGATCTTCACTTTCAAGGTCAACATCATTTTTGATATCAATTAAATATCTATCGCTTTTACTTGTGATTAGCTTCATTAGCCTTTTCACAAACGACCCCTGCGATAAAGAAGCATGTTCACCACCACCTGTACCAAGCATCTTTAACCTTAGATAAAATGGTGATTCATCTGTAGAATTCAGCATCCTTGCTATTTCATGACATGTTTTCTGAGGACTGCGCCCTTCAGAAACACCAAACAAATCATAAATCAATGATGATGGTACTTTAGTTTGCTTACTATTTATAATAGAAAATATATATGCCTTATCTTCCTCACTGACATCAAAAACGAAAATGATGGGCAAATTAAAAATATCAGCTTTACCTGATTCTAGAATACCATATATTCTGTGTTGGCCATCCAGCACTTCTGCCATTTCTGGCTTTTCCATAATTTTAAATAGCGATGAGTACTCATTGTCACCCAAGCAAAATATAAAATCTTCAGACCTGACAGACATAATTATTGGCGTCGGGAATGTCGCATCTGGATCCCGACAGTAATCAGCTATTTCTTTTATTCTTTGTTTATTTTCTTTTCGCTGTACTCCTGTGCCCTCCTCTCGACTTTTAACAATCATTATTTTTCCTATGTCACTTGCCTTCATAGATGACATATAGAAAGAACCTATTGGCTGATCGAACCTTATGTAAGAAAGAATCATAACTTTATTTCTCCATCAGCAACGCTCTTCACCCTGTCATATTTTTCTTGAAGTTTCCTTTCTGGTATTTCCCTTAAATCTTCATAAAGCGATCTCTTGTAATAATCCTTGTGAATAAGAGTTTTTGCAAAAAGCCTATCATAAAAATCTTCAGGCTTGTCTGTGATACTTTTCCAAGAATCGGCATATTTTGATATAGGCTCTACAAAAACGACAACTTTTCCATCTGGTTGTATATTATTAATAACTCCGACAGCTATCTCACATACGCTACTATCGCCAGATTTAAACATAATCGAAGCCAAATAGTCTTTCTCAAGATAACTATCACCTTTCGCATCGAGAAGAATCTTTGTGTAATCACTCTGCGCATCATGCGTGATACTTATGACTTTAGGTAGTGCACCAAAGTCATAACTTACGCGACTAAGGTAATCAACTTCCCTTACACAGATATTTAAGGAAATTATGAGAAGAATAATAACAAACGTCATAATCAAAGAAGTTGCCAAAAAAACAGAAAAAGAAAACTTATAATCAAGTGAAACACCAAGAGATGATAAAGTTGTAAGACCAAAGCCAATTATTGCTATTGGTATAGAATAATACTTACTAATCGACTTCAATATATAATAAAATACATTTTTATTTTTCATTCTAATTTCCAAAATGATTTACCATTAATTCTTATCAAGATTATTACCATCAATGTAAAAGCCACAAGCCATTCCAGCTCAGGAATTGTTTACATGCTTTCATTCTTTCTAATCATCATGAACACTGACATTCACAACTCAACTATCTTTGAAAGCATCCGAATCAATAGTATAAGTTTTATAAGTTTCAGCTACAGATACGCCTAAGCCATTATCAAGAAGATGTTTACTTAGTTTTTCACCATCTATCAGAACCAAACTTATATTTCTCGCATCTTTCGCCTCATTTATAGCCCCATCTGTAAAGTAAGATGACGTTATGAATACTCCTTTATTTGCATTTTTAGTATTCATAGCCCCGATAAAGCGCTGTACTTCTGAGCTACCAACACCATTACTCTTTCCATATCGTTTAGCCTGGATATAGACTCGCTCAAGACCAAGTTGATCTTCGTAGATAACGCCGTCTATCCCCCTGTCATTTGGACCGCCGACGTGAAATGCCGACTTATCCTTGTCCCATCCAAACCCCATTCTACCCAATAACTTTAGTACAAGCTTTTCAAAGAAACCGGGGTCAGAATTGTAGATCCCATCCATTATTTGATTTCTAATATTATCTATATGATTCTTGTGAAACTGATGTATCAACTCTTCAGGCAGTTCATTTCCTGAAGGCTTCATATTTGAGCTCTTAGGATTTAATCTTTCCTGGCCATCCCATATTTTATATAGGGCTCGATTACCTCGCCCTCCATCGGAAACAAAGTGTTTAGTCGGACTTGCGGACGGGTATTCAACGCCATAGCAGTGTTGTCTTAATTTAGCTCTTACTATTGCTTGAGGATCTTTCGCCCCAAACTCGTATAATTTCTGCTCAACAATTTTTTTATAAATTTCCGTATACGGTAAACCGTCCTTAAATTTAGCTAAAATTGTTTTTATGGCTTCAACTATCGTCATTGCAGTAATTCCCAAAACGCCTTATCACGCATTTTTGTTAGTGTCTTCTTGCCATCTATATACAAGCTGAAGTGCTTTTCCAGCTTGCGGATGGTTTCCATTAAATTCTCTTGCTCGCCTTTATCATCGACATTAAAAATGGCTTTGATATCAGCATTGCGGATCTCGGCCACGCGGTGGATTACCCAGGTGAGAATGTACGAAGCATAGTTATTCTCGCCGGTTTTAAAGTGGGTAATATCCTGCGTTGATAGCACCACACCAACACCATATTCGCGGCCTTCTTTCATGATCCGCCGCAAGCTGGAAAAATCTTGTGACATAAAGTTATCTGCTTCATCGACTAAGATAACTTTAGTAATTTGCCTGAAGTCTCCTTGAACAGCTGGCTTACCATATTTCTGCATCTGGGAGTAAAACAAGTCCAGCGTCAAGGCGACTACTAAGCTCTGCACCTCTGGCGGATACTTAGCAAGCTCAATAACAGTAATACCATCTATTAAATCGTAGAGGCTGAGGCATTTGCTGTTGTCGCTTTCAAACACTTCAAGTTCATTTAGACTTTCCAGCGCAGCGAACAAGGAATCCTCTGCTGGCTCGCTTTCTTCAAATAGTGCCCAAACATCCTTAATAGTTGGTGCTGGCCGCAGCCAGGTATTTGGGTCATTTTTGCTGATACCCGCTAACTCATATGCGTCGCCAACTAACCGTCTGAGTTTTAATTGTTGCTTAGGCCCCAGGTTAAAGGCTTTCCCCATCGTCTCGGAAAAAGCCCGAGCAGTGTGTACCGGCAGCATCGGCGTATCACCGAATAGACTTAACGGGTTATAAGGCAGCTTATAGAGATTGTACTTTTTAGCCTGAGTTGCCTTGATGAAAGCATCGTCGACATAATCTGATTTATAGTCAAAAATCAGCATACCTATTGGCGCACTGTTCACGTTGTTATGCTGGTTGCGATATAGCTGCGTGATCATTGCTTTGGTGAACTGGGTTTTACCTGTGCCCATGGTACCGATAATACCGGTGTTGGTATTCATAAAGCGTGCTGTATTGGTTGGCTCCCAGTACAGCGCTTGCTCGGTTCTGGCGTCATTACCAAACAGCACTTTTAGAGGCCCGTCAGTGGTCTTGATTGGTGCTGGGCTAGCCACTTCAATTGATGGCGCTTCTACAATAGTTTTAAGTGGATCAATTTGCTCTGCAGCTTGTTGAGGTTTTATGCCACTCTGCTCAGGTTGTTCTACAATTTTAACTTTCACGCTTTGTGGTTTTAGCAAATACTGGGCGGGCACCCTGAACAAGGTTTCGCTACTTGCGTTAGCAAGCATGTTTTTTAACGGCTGGCGAATAAGATCACCGAGCCAACCACTGGGCAATTCAATTTTAAGAATGTCTTGCTCTTCACCGTAGCAGGCATCAAAGAAAGTGCCGTCTTCAACGTTCACGAACAAGAAACCTTTAGGGTAATCAGCTAATTCACCCAGCTGATATTCGCCTTGCAGCCACCATTCACGTCTGTCTGTTAGTTCATCAAAGTAATTGTCGTCATACAGGTTATACAACTTGTATTTTTCTACCTGCATTAATACCTGCCGGGCAAATAAGCCACGGTAAAGCAAGCCGGCCAAGTCTGGCTTGCCCAGCAGATCTTCGGAAAGGTAACGTTTTAACTCCAGAGCCTGTAAAAAGCCTTTGCTGTGTGTTTGCCGTTTGCCGGTTTTTACTTCGACCGGCAATAAATACAGTTTGTCATCTTTAAAACCTGCAAACAGTACATCGTCAGATATCGGACCTTGTTTGAAACCCTGCACGGTACGCGAAAAGTCCGACTCGCTGATTTTAAGACCAATATTGCCTGCTACGCGGATCATCTCGGCGACCGACAACGGTATCCAGGTAATATCAGAGTGCGCCAGCAAGCAGTTGATATATTTATATGCACCGATAATGCCCCGTTTGGCTTTACGCTCATTGGAATTATCGGTAATCATCTTCAACAGCCATTCGCCGTTAAAAGCGTTGAACTCTTCGATATGGCCGCCTTTCTCATCGCGCTCAAGCACCTTGCGGTATAAATCAGTTTGCTTGGTCAGCGTTATCGCATCGTAGTTGGTGGAATTGGTGTAATTATCGGAGTAGTGAATAAGCACGACATCTTTAGATGACTCAAAAAAGTCCAAAGTAACTTTAGGATCAATAATACAAGTCCAGATAGACGAGTCATAAGAGCGCTCTAACAAGCTGCGGAAGCTATCGTTCACCGCTAAGGCAGTAGATTTCGCCTTGCCGTGTTGCTCATTGGCTTTGTATGCCGGTTTCACTAATCGGTTATACTGCTGCGCTAGCTGCAAATGTGGCAGGTTAGTCGTGTCCACACCTTTTAAGCCGAAGGCGGTAAAGTAACTATCTTGCTTATTGGCGGCAGCCTCACCTGCAATTAAGCCGTTACATACCACACCGCTGAGCTCCTTGGCCGGATCGACATCGGTACGCTCTACCCGCTGATTGTTGCGAAAGAAGCTTATATGCGCATACTGCTGTTCATCCGCGCTACGGTTATCAAACTTACTGTAGGTCAGCCGTGTACGTAGTAAATCAACGACTAAATCAGCGTATTCTTTAGCTTTACCTTTTGTTAGCTCATAGCGCTGTTTTAACTCTTCGTGTTTACCCATGTCAGCAAAACGGTCGAACTCGTTGTACATCAGCTCGTCGTCGTAAAGACAAACATGGATATAAGGCACTTTGTCTTTTAACGTTTTAACCAGATCAACTAACCCCATAAACAAATCAGTATTGTCGTGATTGTTTACAGAATTAATCAACAGTTTAGCCCTGGGTCCGCAACTGAATAGCATGCTAAAGGCAGCCTGAAACTCGGTAGCTTTTTCAAACACCAGCTTACGCACGTAGCTAAAACTGGTATCTTGCTGCGGCACCAGCTGCAACCAGAAACTATTATCACGCTCTGCCTGCACATAGCTGAAATCGTGCCTGGGATGATACAAATACGGCATTAACCCCTGTGGATTTAACCGCTCTTTGGTAATGCGCGGTAAATCAGCAAAGCTTTGTGCCTGTTGCTTGTCGGCCAGCATCTGTTCGGCAAGGTAAAGGTAGTATGCCAGTACCATTGGGTGCATAGGGGTTATGTATTCAGCACCGTCAAACTGGGCAAAACCGATTTGCATTAACTGCTTTTGCTCTTTGCTAAGCACGTCGTTTTTTGCAATTTCGGCCGTGGCTTGCGCAAAAGCACTGACAACCTGGCGCACCAGCTCAATATACTGCGCATCCCAACCGGATAACGACGGTAAGCACTTGCGTTTGTTTAATTCAAGCAGCAATGCGCAATAAGCCTGAGCAAGTTCTGGATACTGATTCAGATCAGCGGCGTTTAGGTTACGCTCTGCCTCATCATGTCGGTACAGCAGTTGCTCGCTTACCAGCTGATACTCCCATTGCAAGATCGTTAGTCGTCGCCCTTTAGGTGCGACTTCTTGATTGTCGAGGATGATTTTGTTTTTGCTTTTGTTAAATACGCCAAAGTAGCTGGCATCAAATAAACGCGGGTAGCGCTCGGTATCCAGCAACAGTGGCAAACTCAGTGCATCTGAGGCTACTGCACCCTCGACCTCAAAATCGAGGTTGTAGCTATTGGTTTTAACGGTAAACCCAATCTCGGCCGATTCATTCGCCATAGTTTCGAAGTCTATTACGCCAATGTCAGCACAATCGAAAACCTGCCCAGGTTGCTGCAGCTCTGCAGTCGCAGAGTAATCAGAAATCCGTAGCTGATTCTCATCCATTTGCAGTAACAGTTTTTTCTGTTTAACTTGCACCAGAAAACTATGAGCAATGTTTTCCAGTGGGAAATCTGATGCCGGTAAGATCACAATTTTGAAGCTATAACGCTCGCCCGTGTTTTCACGATTTAACCGGATAAAGCAAAACACCGGTGCGGTAATATCTATACAGCTAAACTTTACCCGGCTGCGTTTTCCGCCTGCGTTATTAATTCCTGATAGCTTAACTTTATCCTCGGATGCGTCTTTAACGTCTATTTGATCTTTTTCAACCGCATCGCCTATGAATACCAACTCAAAGTCAGCGTTCGTTTCTCCCTCGTGCAGTGCCAGAATTAAATGCCGCTCACGCTTGCCGGCTTTGGTCGCTGCTTTATCTCTACCCGTTAAATCAACGGTTAAACCAGACTCTTCAGTTTCAAGACTTAAACCAGCTTTGCGGTTTTTCTTTTGCTCTTCAAAACACGCGCCGAGCTCCAACGTTTCACGCCAACGATCGGGTTCAGAAAAATGTTCCTCAATAAACTTTTCACCAAAATCCAACTCACCGAGCTTTTCAACTAACTCACCAGGAAAACGCTCTGTAATTTGCGCGATACGTTCGTGCAACCGCTGGTTTTCTTCCAAGCGCTTTTGAATTTGTTCTTTCTGATTTTCGTAGCGCTTTAAATCGTTATCCGGCAATAGGCCTAATTCATCAAACCTTAAATCACCATCTAAAATAGCGCCATAAAGCTTGTTGAAACCGAATACGGTGCCACCGTTATCAACAATTTGCTCATATACCAGGTCGAGTAAGGTTTCTGAGACTGTACGCTGTTTGTCCAGCGGGTTAATTAATGTTTTGAGCTGCTCTTTTAAGGTGAAGGGGTGCCATACCTTGCCTGGCTGAGCAAGATCTTCAGCAGAGTTTATCAGGGTATCCAACATACTATTGTGCACAATAAGTAGTGCTGCTTCAGCAAAATCGCCTTGCTGCCCTGCGACCATATCACGCAAGCGTGAGATATAGTTTTCAGTAAAACCTTGCTCATTATCAGCGTGCAGCACAGGAATTAACTTCACCGAGCCTATTTGGATATAGGGCAAGTCTGTTGCTATGTCAGTGATGCTTGCCGTTTGATTTGCTAATAATACATCTATCAATAAACGGCTATTCTGGCCGTCCGGCGATTTAAACTGATAGCGAAAACCGGCTTTGAGCTCGCTTTGGCAACGGCTGATTAACTGCTCAACCAGAAAGCTCTCAAACTGTTTTTCTGACATACACTGCATCTCCACTATCACTCATGCGCTCAACGTTGCCGATACGCTCATAGAACTGAACGATTTCAGCCTGGCTTTGTTTATCAAAAAACACACCGCGCTGGTTAAAGCCTTTAATCAATTCATTCAAACGTAATGACTCGTTACTGCCAATAACCAGGTTTGTTAGCAATAGCAGGTAATCCTGATTCATTACCAACACAGAACCCGCCGCGCCGCGCTGCTGGATAAAATCGTTACACAAGTGATCTAGTGTTGCCTTGGCAAAATTGCTGTTGATGTCATCTTTTCCTTGATTGCCAGTCTTAAACTGTTCTACCGATAACTTAAGGACCTGCCGTAAAGCCGAAATGCTGTCTGACTGATCGTATACCTGCACTTTCATCAACTGCCGATCGTTTTTAAAAGACTGAGCAAACTCATTTAGCAGCGTGGTAGCTGGTTCAAAGTTGCGAATACTGTCTGCCAGCATCCATAAAGGTCGCACTTCGTCACGCCCCGCTTGTAGCATTTCAGCCATGGTCAGATAAGGGAAAATACGTTGGACGTGTTTATATAACTGCTGATAACCCGATACTTTCAGTTGTTTTCGTTCGGCACTGGCTTTTTCCGTGTCGAGTATTAAGTAATTAGGGCAAGGCTTAGGTTCGCCTTCTGACCAGTTAATTAAGTTATGCGCTAACTGGCTGGTATATAAAAAGCCATAAAGCCGCAAAAAGTCTTGGAAGCTGTCCAGCAGATACCGCGGCTTGGAGCCCAGAAACGTTAGATCATTTTTAAAGCAGTGCGCCAGAAAAGGTAAATATGGCTGCTCTTTAAACGACCTTTTTTTCATCTTCGCTTCAGGCTTAAGTGCTTTATTCTCAAGCACGTCAAACAGGATTTGCTCAATAAAATTTAGCCGCATTGGCGACAAGTTCAGCAAGGTTTTACCGCCAAGCAAATTGACAAACATATCGCCAATACGTTGGTTATGCTTATTATCTTCAGCCTCTTCAGAACGAAATAACAAAAACTCAGGCGCAATCTTTAGTACATCTGCTGTATCAAAATACATTGCTTTCAACACCGGCCAAAACGCTTCATCATCTAGCCGCTGTCTAAACTCCTGCTCACAGAGCGCCTGAAACTCAGACAAATTTTCTACCGCAAGTTGCTTACGATAAACTTCTGAGATAACCCGGCCAAGAATACTGTCCCAATCTAGCTCTCTTCGTTCAGCTTTAGTTCTGAGCGGAAAAAACGTATTCAGGTAATTTTTTGAGACTTCTAATTTCGTGCTTAAATTCACCTGCTTAGCCTCCGCTCACTTCTAGTTCACTGCCATCACCGTCGGCGTTATACAGACGATAACGGCTAGAGCCTCGCAGTATGTAAAGCGTTTTCGCTTTGCTGGCGATGCTATGCAGCTCTTCCACCAGCTCATCAAGCAATACCACAGCGTTTTTATCATGTTTATTTGGCTGGTAACCTTCGCAAATGCGATGCAACAATCCAAACAAGTTAATGTTGACCGCCATTTTATGTAACGGTTGTTCATCAACTTTAAGACAAGCATGGAAATAGCCAACATGCTCAGACTCAGCGGCAGCTTCCAGTTTAATCGCGGTATTGTCTTGCTTTACATCCACCTGAGCAGCAATATGAAAACCGCCGCGTGTGGTGAGTAATAACTCGTCCTTTCCTAACTGCGGTGCATTCCGATTGTTGTACTTACTAATAGCAGTGAGCAGCACTTCGCGGTAAAACTTCTTTAACTCTTGTTTCGCATCATCTCGCTCGGATGTGTTGTGTAACCGCCATATAGTTGCGTATTTATCCAACAGGCTGTCGTTAAAATCAGCCCTAAAACGATGGTGATACTTGTTGCCAATATCTTCATGTTGCAACAGATAAAACAGGCGGATAATGCTCTCTGGCGAGCGTAATTTTCTGAAATCAAAGCCCATAGATCTCAAAGACTGCTTAAACTCCTCGAACACCGGCTCTTCAATGCTGAGCTTGTGACCTAATACAAACTGGTCAATTAGTTTCGTTCGTAGCAGTGCTGGATCAAAATCTGCGATCTTAGCGACAATTTCACTTTCGCTGCAGGTAAACAAATTTTCGGACAAATAGTTATCACCGGAAAATAAGTGATAAACAAAATCAAGTAGTGCACGGGCCGTCAAGAATTGGTCTTTCATTAACCTGGCTTTAAACAATGACTCAACGACTATTCGCTGCACAGACGGAATAGACAGTAATTCATAGTTCTGACACAGCACGGTGTCAGCATCCGGTAGCGCTCGCTCTTTATCAAAGTACTGGCGGATGATGTTGTCGTCTTGGGCAGTGATGCGTTTTAAAAGTTGCTCGGTAAATTTTGAGCTATAGCGGTGTGTTTCCAACTTAAACTTGGGGTACTGCTCAAAATCGAGAAACACAAATTCGTTATGTAAGGGCAGTTTTTGCAGGAAACTTTTTACGGCATTTTTTATTTTATCGTTCGCTCCCTCTTCCGAATAATTGCCAAGCATACCGGTGTTTATGCCTACGACCAGCGCCAGACTATTTGATTCGTAGTCAGCAAACACTTTATCAAGCCGTTCAATCGCAGTTTCTTGTGGGCTAAAGCTGTGAGTAGCATCGAGGTGAAAATGCGCTTTGTGCTGATACTGCTTAGAGTAGCGAGTGAGTATTTCTGACTTACCATCACCGCTGCTACCGCATAAGAAAATGATCTTTTTCTCGCCGTAGCTAATCGATTTCAAGTGATCATGAAAATCAGCCTCTATATCTGTAGCAACATACAGGTAATTTTTAACAGCATCTAAACTGTTTGCCAACGCAAGTTCGCGCTCGGTTTTAACTGCATAAGGAGAGGATTTAGAAAGTACTCCAAGAACTTCTCTAAGCCGCATATATTAAGCTACCTTGTTGAATTGAGCGACTTTGTTACCGCTCCCTGGTAAACAGCATTACATCACTTTACCATATAAGGTACTTAGGGCAAGGGTCAAACTTTGCTTACAAAGCTCATATTAAAGATGACATTCCGTACTCAGACGTTTTATCTCACAGCTAAGGAGTCTTCCGAATCTCTAAAATACCAAGTTGTAACAAGTGTCATGAGCACATAAAAACTTGCGAAGCCGGCATGCTTGATGAACGCTAGGTCATTGCAAAAAGCACGTTGTTAAAAGTACGAAAAAGTACTAACTATTTATAATATGTGGTCTGAGGATGAAGTGAACACGCTCGATTTTAGTCTCAAACACAGTATCACTGGTATTCCCACATATACCTAGCCACTTTAATAATATGAATAGTGAATAAAACGATGAATAATTGGAAATGTTGAGTAAAGCTACTACAGTAATTATTGGCTACACCCGCAGTAGACTCATAATATCTGAGAAGTATAGAGCCGAAGTATCTGGGGGCACGATAAAACGATACTAAACTACTTCTCAAAATGGGGCTATATATGGAAAAAATAGACTTCATAAATACGGTTGTTTCTGCAACTGAGGCTCGCTTTAAAACCAGAGAAATTACTCGCAAAAACTTAGAATCCAATCTGAAAGCTGGTCTTATTTTTGACGCAAATTCTCCTGAACTAATTGACAATCGGATTTCACGACTTAGCTTTGATAGTCGCATAGCACGAATTTTGCTTGCAGAAGGTATTCCATTTCCCCCTTACATAGCCGCGGCATCAAACCCAGCAGATCCTGCAGCTTTCGAGCGAGTTTTAGGAACAAACGATCTTTTATCTATTCGGTTCTTTCACCTTGGAATCCGAGCAGCTAAAGCAGTAGCGCGAATTCAGATTAAATCTCCGCAAGGAATATCAATAGGATACGGAACAGGATTTATGGTCTCTCCACGACTCATGCTTACTAACAACCATGTCCTATCTAGTGCATCTGTGGCTCAACGAAGTAAAGCTGAGTTTAGTTTTGAAATCGGTGAGGATGGGCAAATGCTTCAGCCTCACGTAATTGAACTTATACCAGACGAATTTTTTGCAACGGACCAGCATCTAGATTACACGTTGGTGGCTGTTCGAGAGAACACAACGCTTCGAGGATATGGGTGGATTCAACTTATCGAAGACCAAGGCAAACTAATAGTAGGTGAATGGGTTAATATTATTCAGCACCCCAATGGTGAACCGAAACAGATCGCACTTAGAGAGAACCAAGTTATTGATGAGCTAGATGACTTTGTTCATTATCACACGGACACTGCACCAGGCTCTTCTGGATCTCCAGTGTTTAATGATCAGTGGGAAGTTGTTGCACTGCACCATTCGGGAGTTCCTAAGCGTGATTCTGCCGGTAATATTCTAACCCATGATAACAGGATGTGGACACCTGAAATGGGAGAGCACAGAATTGCTTGGATAGCAAATGAAGGTGTACGTATAAGTAGTATTGTAAATCATATTAAAGGACTTTCGTTGGGCTATAATAAGAATTTGTTGCGCGACGAACTTTTCAGTTTGCCCCTCCATACAACTGCTGGAAAACATTCGTCCATAATGGAATCGCCGAAATATTCTCTTGATAAGGCTGATTGTATAGAAGAACGTCGCGTTTCAAGTATTACAGACATAAGTAAGTCGGCATCTTGGGAGATACCGCTTATAGTAAGTATCAATATTGGCGAAGTTAATCCTCTGGGCAACTATGCCACACCAAGATCAATGTTAATGCCGGCACAAGTTAAACAACTTATATCTCCAACAGTCGATAGAGACTTAGAGGACGCACTGTCTAAGTTCGATGAATCAAGCTCACGTGTGTATTATCAAGAGAACACAGATAAAGAAGATCAGCAACGCTATTACTCAAAAGTAGACGTCACTGCTGATTCTGACCAATTATTTTTAGAGTTAAGTCGCCTACTGAAGTCAACACATAGAAATAAAGTTAATTATAAGCCTGCGATCCATGTTTACCCTTGGGTAGATCTTCATCCAGATCGTAAGCTCCGAAGCATTTATTCAGGTAAATCATTTGATGCCAAGGAATTTATCTTAGCAGACCAGCAGATCAATAAGATACGAACTGCAAAACTTCAAGAATTCTTGAACAATGAACTGTCTGTTTCTGAAGATATTTTAGTGCGAGAGCTTGATTTTTTAGAGTCATCTTTACCATATAATTGTGAACATGTGGTTCCGCAGTCTTGGTTTGCAAAAAGGGAACCAATGAAGGGAGACTTACACCATCTTTTTGCTTGTGAAAGTGCCTGTAACAGCTTTCGTAGTAACATCCCATACTATGATTTTCTAGATTATGAGGAAGCGTTGCGTGATTCATGTGGTCGCCGTGACGGGCCTGATAAGTTTGAACCAACTTCAGGAAAAGGAGCTGTTGCTCGCGCCACTCTATATTTTCTACTCCGATATCCCGGTGTTATTGGAGATGAGAAAAGAGAACTTCAGGTTGAAAGACTGCAAGTATTGTTGAATTGGCACTCCGCTGAAAGTCCAGATGACTACGAAAAACATCGAAACCAAGCAATTTTTGAAATACAGGGAAACAGAAACCCACTTATCGACCACCCTGAATGGGCGAACAAAATTAGTTTTCAACTTGGTTTCAGTTAATAATGTAGCCAATTACACTTAATAAGTACAGCCCACTATTTATTATAAATTTTAGTTACATAAAAAATATATTTCATAATAATTGACAATGCTTATTTGTTAAAATTTGGCGTATCGTTATTTCAAGTTGGAGTAAATATATGACTACTAATTTTCTCTACAAATTTGGATTCGCAGTATTAATAAATCTGACTATTCCTTTTTCTGGGAATGCTCAAAAGTTTCCAGACGTTGGTTATGAACCTCCCTCCGATTGGAATAAAAATGTCTTTAAGTTAAGCCAAGACTATCCGACTAGCATTCCTAAAAAAGAGAAACTTCCGTGGGAACATATAGATTTCCGTAAAGAACCAGAACGATATTTGTGGTCAGTTCTTGATTACAGCTATGAAGGAAATGTCGAGGTCGATTTTGTTGTTGAGAACAATAAGAAACGAAAATGGTATCATGCTCCCTGGTTACACTATGGAAATAATGGTAGAGAATTTGTTCGTGGTTTAACTCGAGAACGCACTTCTAGAGCATATGAATTAGCATCAACTCAAACAGAAGCATATCGTAACTATGCTGTCGGTTTTTATGACGAAAGAGGGGGATTTGTAATGGGCCAAGTTTGGGATAATCCAACTAAGCCCAATCCTAAACTTGCCTCGTTCCCTGAAGGAACAGTTTCCTTTAAGTTGCTTTTTACTACAGCGCCTCATGATAGAGTCCCATTTCTCGACGGCTCTCCGGAGTGGGTAGCAGATATCGATAAAGCTGAATCAGCTGAATTAATACAAAAAACGAAAGTTCGGTTACTCCAAATAGACATTGCCGTAAAGGATAAGCGGTCTTTAAAAGGTGGTTGGATATTTGGCACATTCCATTACGATAGTGCAATTGCCAACCTGAATCCTTGGCGCCGGTTGAGGGCATTGTCTTTGATGTGGGGAGATGATCCAAAACTTTTACCTGATATAAAGTCCTCTGTACCTGCCGAGAGCTGGGTTAATCAGCTATCACCAATCGTTAAGTATCGATCCAATCCTCCATCTGGAGTTCGCACACCATCAACTTTAGGTTGGGCAGGGAGAGCTAATGGTCCTGTTGATAATTCTGCCAGTTCATGCATGAGTTGCCATGGTACCGCACAACTTCCCGCATCCTCCGGAATGATCCCACCTGCGAATGCCAACAATAGCACCAAGTTGACGTGGTTCCGTAACTTAAAGCCAGGCAAAGCATTTGATAGTGATTCAGTTAGTCTGGATTACTCCTTACAACTGGGCTTAGGTATTCAAAATCTATATCGATTCCAAGCCAGTATAAATAATATGTCTGGGTTCTATACTCTAGAACTTATGCAATCTCGTGCAGCTAATACTGATAGTCGAAAACCAGAATTCTTATTTACACGCGACCCTCAGGACTAAGAGGTTTACCCGTAAAAGACTATACATTAGAACCGGCAGCATAGGCAGCTTTGCACAAAAGCCGAAGCTGCACCGGAAAAAGCTGCCGCTTTGCCTAAGGGATACCTCAGGGTCAGGTCATGCCCCGTGCCCCTTATGATATTTTATTTTTCATAACTAAATGGCTCTTGCTGGACACTGACAAGAATGGCCTTTCTCTGAAGGTCTCATGAATGTCTTTCAGTGGAATTTCGTACAATATAGCCAAGGCATTGTACAAGACTTGGCCCAATATTGTTAAGGATGGCCAGCTGGTGCAGACTCTGCGCCAACAGGACATTACTGGGCTTTTCTGCTCCAGTGATTGCACGTCCTTCGAGTGCAGTTCGCAATGCCGCATGGGTCTTGAAACGTAACCGTCCGGCGAAGTCAACTACCTTCGCCGGCGCTGACCGCTTATCGACAAGTGAGCCGGAAAGTCGAATGCTCTAAGTCTCATTGGTATGTAGAAGCGTGCGAGCAATTATATACGCCCCCTTAAGCATTAATCCCGTATGTACCCGCTGACATAGTGGTCATGGCAATCGTCGCAAACGAACCCTGACTCAACCTCGTGAGTCGCCGGTTCACCACAGTCGCAGATTGCGCGGGAGATCCGGTGCGAACTCTGACAGTCAGGGCAACGCGGATGTTGCTGGTTCAGCTCATCGTCGACTGACTCGAAATCAGCCTCGGATGTGGTGCACCCGCAATCTAGGCACTCAAACTCTTCCTGCTCTTCGTCAGAGCCGTTGTTATCCCACATTTGAACGCCGCTCATGACCGCCCCCCTTTGAGAAAACCAGCGATACGAATTTCAGGCTGTGGATCAGGATTGAACTCGCTGAAATGCTCCCTCAGGATCGAGTCGAATCCGTTTGCACGGAGGGTCTCAATGATTACGAAGCTAAGTGGAGCTATACCATGATTCGTCTGCATCATCTGGTGAGAGGTATTGCCAAGCACTACACGAACAATTTTCTTCGAGTAGTCATCACCGCCGTCGACAGACAGAAGCGCACATTGCACCGCCCCGTAGTAGTCATTCTTAAAATTCAGAAACTCAGCGAGTACGCGCATTGCCTCAGGCTGCTTATTTTCGTACGCCATCAGCAGGTACTCAACACACTCAACCTTGTAGCCACCGGCGTTCGAGGCAAGAAACACGCCGGCCAGGTACTGGGAGTACACATGACCTTGCTTCGCGAGCGACTTGTATTCCTTAATTGAGCTTTGAGGCGCCCACACAGGATGGTGCAGGAAAATATCCTTGTCAGTGTGGTACTCATCGCTCATCGGGTGGTAATCACGGTTCTCCATGAATGCGGCCTTGAACCGGGCGATCACCTTGTTGCGAGCATCACTAACCAGATCAGAATAAGAGCGGTCGTACTGCGCTTTGGCGTAGATGTCCAAAGCCACGCCTATCTTCGTTCCTTTAGGGGCAGCCTTCAGAGCTTCCTCGCGGAAGTCTGCGACCTTGATCTTGATACCCTTGTGAGGAATTGAAAGCGTTAGTTGGGATGTATCAATCGCCTTGGAGAGATGGTGGAATGGGTTCGGCTCTTCCATCACTTCCGTGATCTCAATTTGCCGCTCAGACAGTGGGGCCTGAACCCAGGAGACCATCTTCTCTTTACGGGTTTTAGGCTCACAGTTTTCAACGCCAACCCGAGTGCCGGGCAAGATGAAGTCTTTACTGTCAAAGACCTTCTGGCGAATCGGATGGCGATTTTTACCCAGGATTGTAAGGGTAAATTCTTGCAAGTTTGCTGATTTCGTGGTCATAAGCACGTTCTCCAAAATTGGGGTTTTGGACAATGTCAGGCCACTAAACAAAGTCACTTAACCCAGTTGGGAATGTGCCTCATTTACTCTGTTTTACAGATTGTTCGCTTTTACGACTGTTTGATTCCCATAGGTGGCCTATGGACATGGGGTCAGCCATGCGAGCTAACAAAATACAGCTACTCTCAATGACTGTCAAACTGAGATTGCTGCTTGTCGTCATACGATTAGTGGATCGTCAGAGCATAACGCCATGAAAAGAATGGCCACGCTTAAGCGAAGCTGGCTTGCCAGCCACCGGCAACTAATGTGTTAGTCCGTTTGCGTCCAGGCTATGTGAAAACTGCTGACCACTTTTTGGTCTAAGTAACCTCAAAGCAGTTAACAATTACACAGATGTGATTCTCACACCTCGCACTCTTTACAATCTTTGCACGAGCGTTCGCGTCCGCTTTTTACACACAACTGACTATCAGGTTAGATACGAACCTCTCGCCTAAACTGTCAGATCAAATATGAGCTAATACATTTAATCTTTAACGTATTTGGTGATTCGAGAGAGTTAAACCCTTGTAGACTCGTCAACTTTAGACTGAATCCAGTTTGTAATATCCTCTTCCAGCCAAGCGACCGATCTATTACCAATTTTGACAGGGCGGGGGAACAAGTCCAAAGCAATATATTTATAAATAGTCGAATGAGCCATACTTGTTTTGTACATGACTTCTGCGATTTTGATAAGCCTCATCAATAATCCTAATAGAGAGCAAAGGTCAGTTTGATGCTTGTCTTTAGCAAGGATAAAGCGCTTCCGGTCACAGCTTGGTCACCATTTGGTCACCAGACATAAAAAAAGGCCCTGCTTTTCAGCTAAGGCCTTGATTTATATGGCGCACCCGATAGGATTCGAACCTATGACCTCTGCCTCCGGAGGGCAGCGCTCTATCCAGCTGAGCTACGGGTGCACGCATCGCCTGTTTGGGCGAGGGCGCATTATAGTCAGCCTTAGGCCGCCTGTCTATTGCCTGGCAGTGCGTTTTTTCAACAGTCAGTTATAAATCGGTTATTTACAAGCCTTGGCGCTAGCAGCTAGAGTGGTAGCTCATTCAGTTTTTGGTGCCCAAAAGTTAGTATGGATACTAAGTTAATCCCGATATGGCAATGGATGTTGCTACTGGCGTTGCTGGCTGGTGCGGTCTATACCACTGAAACCCTGATACAGCACGAACGGCAAATAGCCCGTGGCCAGCAATTACGGCATGAAATTGCCAGCGCCGGTCAGTTACGGGCGCTGCTGGAATCGGAGCTGAATATTCCGCTGTACCTGACCATAGGCCTTACCGCGCATGTACAAGCACGTAATGGCGATATATCGCCGGCCGAGATGCATTTATTATTGCCCGAGCTGGCGCATCAGGCGCGGCATATCCGCAATATTGGCGTCGCTCCCGGCAATACCCTGCGTTATATCTACCCGCTAATGGGTAATGAACAGGCACTGGATCTGTACTACCCGGATTTACCCGAGCAATGGCCTGATATCGCCGCCATTATAGAGCAGCGTGAAGCCCGGCTGGTTGGCCCGGTGCAACTTATTCAGGGCGGCACGGCGTTTATTTACCGGGTGCCGGTATATATGAATGCCGACAGTTATTGGGGCATTATCAGCACTGTCGTTGATATCGACTCGGTTTGGGCGCTGCTGCAACGGCAAACTACCGAGCAGGAAGTGCAGGTTGCCATTCGCGGCGTGTCGCCACAGGGGGTTAGCGGCCAGGCGTTTTACGGCGACAACCGGCTGTTTTTTGATGACAGCCTGCAGCTGGATATCAGCCTGCGCGGCGCCTTATGGCAAATGGCTTTGCGCTCCAGCACCACTGCTGCTGATCACGCACTGCTGCTACGCAGTATCAGCTACGGCAGTACAGCGGTGTTGCTGGCGTTATTACTGTGGTTGTTTATATCGCACCAATCGTTACGGCGCAGTGCGGCAGCGCAACAGCATACTAAACTGTATTTACGCGGCATTATGGATAACGTCGCCGATGCCATTATTACCACCGACCCCGATGGCATTATTGAGCAGGCCAATATGTCCTGCTACCCGATGTTTGGCTACTCTCCTGCCAGCCTGCCCGGCCATCACTGGTCTATTTTACTGGCCGAACCACAACGGCTGGATGAGCTGTACAGCGCCACGTCAGATGCGCACAACGAATACCTGACCAGTGGCCGCCGGCGTGACAATAGCCAGTTTTCACTGGCGGTAAGCCGCAGCCGGCTACAACTGCTACAGCAAACCAAACAGCTGCTGGTGCTGCGCGATATATCGGCGCATTTACATGCCGAGCAATTAAAACAGCAGTTTATCTCCACCGTAAGCCATGAACTGCGCCCACCCATTGCAGCTATCTCCGGCGCGCTGGGTTTATTAATGTCTGGCGCCGGTGGCACCCTGAGCTCGTCACAGTTACGCATGCTGCAGCTGGCAAAAAACAATTGCCAACAAGTACTGACACTGCAGGAATCCTTACTGGATGTGGAAAAAGCCGCCAGCGGCACTCTGTCACTGGATATGCAACAAGTCGATCTCTACACGCTGTTACAGCTATGCATAAAACAATGCCATTTGTTGCACCCGACAGTACAACTGCAGCTTAATGGTGACGATAGCGCCAAGCAGCTAACCGTCAATGCCGATGCCGCCAGGCTGCAGCAGATTGTCAGTTACCTGTTACACAATGCGGTGCGCTATAGCGGCGAAAACGGCCAGGTACAACTTAGCCTGAGCCAGGAAGGCAAACACGCCAGAATAATGGTGCAGGATAATGGCAACGGCGTGGCAGAGCACCGCATACCGCAGCTGTTCAGCCGCTTTAACCAAACCGATAAAACCGACCGTGTTTTACAAAGCGGTACCGGCCTTGGCCTGGCGGTAAGCCGCAGCATTATTAACCAGATGCAGGGCAGTATCGGCTTTAAACCGGCCCCCCAGCAAGGTAGCTGCTTCTACATCGACTTACCCATTACAGGTGCAATACCGGGCTAACGGTTGCCCTGAGCAGGTTTTTGTCTTAATTTGATGGCCACTGGCTGCAAAGCGGATGACTCTGAGCGGTAATTTGGCATACTCGACGCAGCCTGCGCTTCGACGCAATAACTATAACGAAACCTGACATCTTAGTGGGAGAGAATAATGCGTAAAACACTTATCGCCACCACGGTTGGTGCAGCTCTGGCGCTGGCCGCCTGTTCTGACAATACCGCCCCTAACCAGACTGTAAACCAACAGCCTGCAGCCGAAGTAAGCAGCAGCGCCGAGGTTACCACCACTAACCCGCTAATGAGTAAAAGCATGTTGCAATACGAAACGCCAAATTTTGCCGAAATAAAAGACGAGCATTTCTTGCCGGCATTTGCAGAAGGCATGCAGCAACATATGGTTGAAGTGTTGGCCATCGCCAATAACCCAGAGCCCGCAACTTTTGATAACACTCTGGTAGCGCTGGAAAAAAGCGGCGAATTGCTAACCCGCACCTCGCGCGTATTCTACAATCTGGTCGGTACCGACTCTAACCCGGAGCGGCGCAAAATTCAGTCGGAAATGGCGCCAAAACTGGCGGCGCACTCTGACAATATCAACCTGAACCCGCAGTTATTCGCCCGCATTAAAAGCCTGTACAACCAGCGTAACGAACTTAAGCTGGATGCCGAAGCAGTGCGCTTAATTGAAGTGTATCACGAGCGCTTTGTCCGCGCCGGTGCTGAGCTGACCGACGAGCAAAAAACCGCTATCCGCGCGTTAAACGAAGAACACTCTAAATTAACCAACCAGTTCTCGCAAAACCTGCTGGCTGAAACAAAAAAAATCGCTGTTATTGTAGATACCCAGGCAGAACTGGACGGCTTATCTGACTCACAAATTACCGCCGCCGCCAATGCCGCTAAAGACGCAGGCTATGAAGGCAAATACCTGCTGAGCATTACCAACACAACCCGCCAGCCAATATTAACCCAATTACATAACCGCGAATTACGTCAACGCGTTTGGCAGGCCTCGGCTAACCGGGCGCAAAGCGGCGAAACCGATAACCGGCCATTGGTTGCCCGTTTAGCCCAACTGCGGGCCGAACGCGCCAGGCTGCTTGGCTATGACAACTGGGCCAGCTACGGCTTAGAAGCGCAAATGGCGAAAACGCCACAGGCGGTATTTGATATGTTAGGCAGCATGGTGCCGGCAGTGGTAGCCAACACCAATAAAGAAGCTGCGGCCATTCAGCAAATGATTAAACAAAAAGGCGGTGATTTTGAGCTGCAACCCTGGGACTGGGAATATTACGGCGAGTTTGTGCGCCAGGCCAAGTTCGAACTGGATGAAAACGAAGTAAAACAATACTTTGAATTTAACCGGGTATTAAAAGACGGGGTGTTTTATACCTTCAACCGCTTATACGGCGTTACCTTTAAACCACGGCCAGACTTACCGGTATATCACCCGGATGTAGAAGCCTACGAGCTGTTTGACGCCGACGGCAGCAGCCTGGCTATTTTCTATGCCGACTACTTTGCCCGTGACGGCAAACGTGGCGGTGCCTGGATGAGTAATTTCGTTGGCCAGTCACATCTGAAAGGCCAAAAGCCGGTAGTGGTTAACGTGATGAACATTCCTAAGGCACCTAACGGCGAACCGACGCTGGTGAGCTACGACCATGTAACCACCATGTTCCATGAATTGGGCCATGGCTTACACGGCATGTTTTCTGATGTGAAATACCCGACACTGGCCGGCACTTCTGTATCGCGTGACTTTGTCGAATTTCCGTCTACCTTCGAAGAAGATTGGGCAGCACACCCTGAAGTCATAGCTAACTATGCTAAACACTACCAGACCGGTGAGCCTATTCCGGCTGAATTACTGCAAAAAGTGATGAATTCGCGCAGCTTTAACCAGGGTTTTGACACGCTGGAATATATGTCAGCGGCGTTGCTGGACATGGAATGGCACTCATTGTCTGCTGATGAGCCACTGCAGGACGTCAATGCCTTTGAAGCTGCTGCGCTGAAAAAGCACGGTGTTGATTTAGCCGCCGTACCACCGCGCTATAAATCGACCTTTTTCTCGCACTCAATGGGCGGCGGTTATTCAGCGGGTTACTATGCCTATATGTGGAGCGAAATTTTAGCGGCCGATGCTTTTGCCTATGTGCAAAGCCAGGGTGGCTTAAAGCTGGAAAACGGCCAGAACTACCGCAAAAACATTTTGTCGGTGGGTAACTCACGGCCAACCATGGAGTCTTATAAAGCCTTCCGTGGCCAGGAGCCAACCACAGACGCCTTGTTAATTCGCCGCGGCCTGAAAACCAAAGTAGATTAAGCTCGCAAGCCGGTTTTAACTAAAACCTGCATTAAAAAAGCCCCGCACAATTGCGGGGCTTTTTATCAGCTTACGCCACAGCGCGTTATTAATTACCCGCCACCTGCATTTGACTTATCAGCACCGAGCCGGTTAACACGCCACCGCGACGATCAATATCGTTACCTACGGCAACCATCTGCATAAACATTTCTTTCAAGTTACCCGCGATGGTAATTTCGGCCACCGGAAACTGAATTTCGCCATGCTCAACCCAAAAGCCGGCTGCACCACGCGAGTAATCACCGGTAACGGTATTGACGCCCTGGCCCATTAATTCGGTAACCAGCAGGC
Source organism: Rheinheimera muenzenbergensis (assembly GCF_036984005.1). Taxonomy (NCBI): domain Bacteria; kingdom Pseudomonadati; phylum Pseudomonadota; class Gammaproteobacteria; order Chromatiales; family Chromatiaceae; genus Rheinheimera; species Rheinheimera muenzenbergensis. Next base: position 34,787 of record NZ_JALAAR010000017.1, on the reverse strand, counting down.
CCTTGCCCATAGTGCGGCACAGTTGCAATAAATCTTCATTGCCGTGGCTTATCAGCCAGTTATGTATGCCGCCGGCATGGCCGGTACTGCTCATGCCCAGCTTACGCGCCGAATAGCTGGTAGTAAGATAGCTAGTGAGTACGCCCTGTTCAATCACTGTCAGATCTCGGGTTTTTACCCCTTCACCATCAAAGGGGCTGGAGGCCAGCGCCTGCTGCAAATGCGGTTGCTCAATAATGCTGATAGCAGGAGACATAATTTGCTGGCCGACTTTATCCATTAAAAAACTGGATTTACGGTAAATGCTGCCGCCACTGATGGCCGATACCAGATGGCCAAACAGACTGCTGGCAATATCAGCGCGAAAAATTACCGGTACCTTTTGCGTAGCGATCTGCCGGGCATTTAACCGCGCTACCGTTTCCAGTGCGGCTTCACGGCCAATTTGTTTCGGGTCCAGCAACTTACTGTACTGGCGGGCCACGCTAAAGCTGTAATCACGCTGCATATCATCGCCATCTTCGCCGATGACCACACAGCTAAAACTGTGGCGCGAGCTGGGATAACCGACCAACTGACCATGGCTGTTACCATACACTTTTAAACCGGTATGCGACGAAAACGACGCCCCTTCCGAGTTAGTGATACGCGGATCTACAGCAAAAGCCGCCTGTTCAGAGCTGGCACATAAGGCAATAGCCTGCTCGGTACTGATGCTGTCCGGGTGGTATAAATCCAGATCCGGCGGCGACATTTCCAGCCAGGCCGCTTCAGCAATACCGGTGTGCGGATCTTCTGAGGTATAACGGGCGATATCGGCGGCGGCTTCTACCGTACGGCGCAGTGCTTGCGGGCTTAAATCGGCCGTCGACGCCGAGCCCTTCCGCTGGCCAAAATACAAACTGATCCCCAGGCCACCGTCCTGATTAAACTCTACTGTTTCAACTTCACCGTGGCGGGTTTCGACGCTTAACCCCTTAGTGCGGCTCATCGATGCCTCGGCGCTACTGGCACCTAATTGCTTAGCATGCGCCAGTACTTCGGCTACCGCCTGTTTAACTTCATCAATTTCCTGCCAGATGCTGGGTTCTGTTACGTGCATAGTGTTCTGTCTGCCTGAAAAAATTGTTGTCAGCTTATCATAGTCTGCATTCGCTGGCTGCTGTTGCAGCGCCAGATCATGTATACTTAGCGCCATTATAGTGATGAGTGAAACTAAGATGACCGATTTTATAAACGGCGATACCTGGGACGAAGAAGAAGGCAAGAGTAAATCACAGGTTAAACGTGAAATGCACGAGCTGCAAAAGCTGGGCGAAGAGCTGGTGGCGCTAAGCGCTGCCTCGCGCGCCAGAGTGCCGCTGGACGATGAATTAAAAGACGCGCTGCAACTGGCCGACAAATTAAGCAACAAACGCGAAGCGCTGCGCCGCCATATTCAGTTTATTGGCCGCTTAATGCGTACCCGCGATTTAGAGCCGATAGAACAGGCCTTAGCCTTGCTGCGTAACACTAACCAGGCCGCCACCCGGCAGTTTCACAAGGTAGAAAACTGGCGCGACAAACTGCTGGCCGATAACGACGCCGTAACCGGTTTTATTGCCGAGTTTCCGGAGGTTGATGTGCAACAGCTACGCCAGCTTATTCGCAATGCAAAAAGAGAGCAGGAAAAACAACAGCCGCCTAAAGCCTACCGCGAGCTGTTTCAGCTGATTAAACCGCTGATTATTACTGAATAACCCGCCAGGATAGATATGTCAGGGGCGCAGTACTGCGCCCTGAAATTAGCAGGGTGCTTTAATTCGGCACTACCCGCATAATGCCGCCCTTCCATAAGCCGAGATACAACACATTACGCCCTTGTTCCTGCACTAACAGCATACTGCGCACACCACCGAAAAACGACGCCGGCGCCGGATATTGATATTGCTGCCAGGCTGCACCGCCATTGTCAGACCACTCAATAATTAACGGCTGTGGTTCATCAAATTGTTTATTCCAGCCGGCAGTATAAATATGCTGCGGCCTGGCCGGATCGATAGCGATGTCAAAGTAAAAACGGTAATTTTTATCGCCTAGCAAGGTGCGCCAGCTGGCACCGTTATCGCTACTGTGCACTACGCCGCCCTCGCCGCTGACATAGACACTGTTGGCGTTATCCGGCGCAAAACGTACCCCGTAAATGGAGGATGGTGCCGGCATTAAATTAAGATGCAGTTTGGCACTGCCATCTTTTACCGCTACCTGCAGCAACACCGGGTTTTCAATACCGCCCTGGCCGCCAAACCAGATATCGTTATTGCTGCTGTTGAAAGCCAGCGCCGATTTGGCCTGACCAAAGCCCTGCCAGCTGCCATGCAACAATTGCCAGCTGATACCCAGATCGGTGGAATACGCCAGCGCCTCGGTACCGGTGGCATATAAACGCTGGGTGTTGCTGTCGTACAATAAGGCGTAGATAGCTTCGGTTTCGCCATGTAAGCCAAACTGATGCTTTACCTCTACCCAATCGGCGCCGCCGTTGTAGCTTTCAAACAATACATGCCGGCGAAAACCGTCACTATCCTGCTGATACGTCGCGGCAATAAAATGTTGCTCGCTAATGGCAACCACATCTTCCAGATCAAAGCCCTGTAAGCCGGCACTTTGCCAGCTGCCATCGCCACTGCTGATATAGAGGCCATCGGTACTAACGGCAAACAGCAAGCCATGCTGCTGATATAAACGGGTAGCAGTGATACCAGTTAAGCCCTGATGCTGAAAACTAAAGGCTGCCGGCGGCGGTGTCGGGGTTGGAGTGGGTACACTCGCTGCTTGCCGCTCAGAGCCACAACCAGCCAATAAGGTGAAACAACAAACCACAACGCAGCGCCACATAGCCTTCCCTCAGTTAAGTTTTAACTACAATAACCTTAGCGACAACTTTGTCAACAGTCTGTAACCAGATGTAACCATGGCAAATAAAAAAGGCCGCTAAGCGGCCTTTTTTAGTGTCAGCAGATTTAACACACTTTAGTCAGCCAGCCGTGGGTATCAGCAGCTTTACCCCATTGGATATCGTTCAGTGCCTGGCGCAATGCATTCGTTGTGCTGCCACCCTGGCCGCTACCAACCTGATACTCTTTGCCGGCGTGAATTAAAGTGCCTACCGGGGTTAATACGGCAGCAGTACCAGATAACGCCGCTTCAGCGCCCGGCTTGGCAGCGCGCTCTAGTAGCTCATCTACTGTTAGCTCACGCTCGGATACTGTCATGCCACGATCACGTGCCAGTGTCAGGATAGAATCCCGGGTCACGCCATGTAAAAAGCTGCTGTCCAGCGCCTTGGTAATAATTTCATTGCCATCAATCAGCAAAAAGTTAGCGGCACCGGTTTCCTGTACGTCGCCGTTGGGGCAAAACAGTACCTGATCGGCCTGTACGGCAGCACGGGCTTTCATAATAGGTTGTAAGGCACTGGCGTAGTTGCCGCCACTTTTAACCATACCCATATGTGAGGCACAGCGGGCGTTGTCTTCCAGCAACAAACGCAGTGGTTTAGCGCCGCCGGAAAAATAATCGCCTACCGGTGACAGCAATACATAGAGTAATGATTCCAGGCTCGGTGCTGCAGCTTTGCCGATAGAGGCCTCTGTACCAATATGGGTAGGCCGGATATACATTGAGCCCGGCGGGTTTGGCACATCCGTGGCAAAGCGGCGGACAATGTCGGTAATCATCTGACTTAACATAGCGCCGTCGATTTTCGGTAGCGATAATAATTCACTACTTTGCGCCAACCGGGCGACGTTTTTATCCATCCGGAACAGATGAATGCTGCCATCGGCGTGGCGAAAGGCTTTTAAGCCTTCAAAGCAGGTACTGGAATAATGCAGTACATGCGCGCCCGGGTGCAGGCTGATACTGCCGCTGGCCACCAGTTCCGGCGCACTCCAGCTGTTATTGGTAAAACGCGAGATGCTCATCTCGGGGGTAAATACGGTGCCAAATGCTGCCATTTTGCGTTATGTCCCTGTGATTTGTTCTATTTACTGTATAGATGTACGAGTTCGGCCACCTTACTGGGTGCCGCCTACTGTCATGGCATCCAGCTTCAGTGTCGGCTGGCCTACGCCTACCGGTATACTCTGGCCTTGTTTGCCGCAGACGCCAACACCGGCATCCAGTGCTAAATCGTTGCCCACCATCGACACCTGCTGCATCGCTTCCGGGCCGCTGCCAATTAGCGTAGCGCCTTTAATCGGTGCGGTTATTTTACCGTTCTCAATTAAATAGGCTTCTGAGGCCGAAAACACAAACTTGCCCGAGGTTATATCTACCTGGCCACCACCAAAATTAGGTGCATAAATGCCTTTTTTCACACTGGCGATGATCTCAGCCGGATCACTCTGGCCTGCCAGCATATAGGTATTGGTCATACGTGGCATCGGCAAATGGGCAAAAGACTCGCGCCGGCCATTACCGGTAGGGGCTACGCCCATCAGCATGGCGTTGTGTTTGTCCTGAATATAACCTTTTAGAATGCCGTTTTCTATCAGTACGTTGTACTGGCCCGGCACGCCTTCATCGTCGATATTTAATGAACCGCGCCGGTGCGCCAGCGTACCGTCATCAACGATAGTACACAGCTTAGAGGCGACCTGCTCACCAACGCGGCCAGAAAAGGTCGACGAGCCTTTGCGGTTAAAATCACCTTCTAAACCGTGGCCGACGGCTTCGTGCAGCAATACACCAGGCCAGCCGCTGCCCAGTACAACCGGCATAGTGCCTGCCGGCGCATCTATAGCGGTCAGGTTAACCTGCGCCATGCGCACTGCTTCGCGGGCATAGTGCTGCCAGCGTGGTTCGCCATTGTTGACGTCGGTAAAGTAACTGTAGTTGGTACGGCCACCGCCACCGGCACTGCCACGCTCACGCCGGTCGCCCTGCTGCAGTAGCACCGAGCAGTTTAACCGTACAAGCGGCCGGATATCGGTGGCGTAAGTGCCGTCACTGGCTGCCACCAGCACTTCTTCGTACACGCCGGATAAACTTACCATCACCTGTTCGGCCCGGCTGTCCAGTGTGCGGATATAGGCTTCAATCTGGTGTAACAGCGCCACTTTTTCGGTATTGCTCAGGCTTTGCAGCGGTTCGCACGGCAGATATATATTACTGTTACCCGATTTGGCAAAAGCTTTTACGCTGCCATGCTGGCCCTGAGCGGCAATGCCGCGGGCTGCGGTAGCGGCTTGTTTCAGTGCAGCGGCGCTGATGCTGTCGGCATAAGCAAAACCGGTTTTTTCGCCACTGATGGCGCGCACGCCAACGCCGCGTTCAATATTAAAAGAGCCGTCTTTTACCAGACCGTCTTCCAGTACCCAGGATTCATGCACACTGGACTGAAAATACAAGTCAGCAAAATCGAGCTGATGATCGAATAAATAACCCAGCGTAGCCTGCAGATCGCTATCGGTCAGGTCGGAGGCGGTGATCAGGTTCTGCTCTGGTGCAGTCATGGTTTAAGCTCACTGTTAAAACGGTTGTGCTGCAATACCGGCATCCTTTGCGCCAGGCTGCGGCAATCGGTTAAATCTACTTCAGCTGAAATCCAGCCAGGTGCAGTACCGGCATCGGCCAGGATCCTGCCCCAGGGATCGATAATCAGGCTGTGACCCCAGGTTTCACGGCCATTGGCGTGCACACCGGTTTGATTTGGCGCCAGCACAAAACACTGATTTTCGATCGCCCGCGCCTGCAGCAATATCTGCCAGTGCGCGGCGCCGGTTACCCGGGTAAAGGCTGACGGCACACTAAGCACATTCATGCCCTGCGCGGCTAAGGCCTGCATCAGGCCGGGAAAGCGCACATCATAGCATATGGTCATGCCAAGCTTTAACTGCCCGGCGCTGGCGAGGGTAATTTTTTCACCGGGATAGGTAGTCTGCGATTCACGGTAGCTGCCGGTACTGTCGCTGACAGCGACATCAAACAGATGCATTTTCTGATAGTCGGCTATTATGCTGCCATCTGGCGCAAATAAAATACTGCAGGCAGTAAACCGGCGGCCATCCGGGCTTTGACCGGGTAACGAACCGGCCAGCAGATACACCTGATACTGCCGCGCCAGCGCCGCACAGCGCTGCTGAATAAACCCCTGCCCCAACGGGGCCATAAAACCCGCCTGCAGGCCATCGCCACCACCAAACACGGCAAAACACTCTGGAAGCGCGACCAGATGAGGCACTGTGGCGGCAAAGTGTTGCTGTAATTGTTGCAGATAGCCTTCCACTACCGCCAGATTATGCTCTGGTTGTGGCGTGCTGTTTAGCTGAATAGCAGATAAACGCCAATGTGCTGCCGTAGTGGCAGTGCTGCTAGCTGCTGTGTTGTCAGCCATGAGGCGCCTTTGCCGGGGTCTGTGGTTGGTTTGCCGGGGTTTGTGGTTGCTGGGCTGCGGGCAGCTCAATAATGGCATCAGGCTGTGCCACCCGCACCGGTACCGGTACTTCCTTGCTATGGCGGTTAACTTCGGTTACTACCGGTTTGTCAAAACTGCCGGTCACGGTAAAATTAATTTTCGAGATCACTTCGGCACTTTGGAATACCTCGTCCAGTGCCAGCGCCGCCAGTCCGGTGGCCGGGTTTACCATCCAGGCAATAATCACCGGCAAACTCGAGGTCACCTTAGGTGAAAACGCCATTTGATAATCTAAGTCGCGGCTGACTAAGTCGGCATAACCTTGTATTTGCAGGTTACCCGGCACGCCGTCAATACTGGCATCACTGGTTTGTACCACACCATGCGAAATAGCCAGATTGCCGCTCATGCCGTTATAAAAAAAGCCTTTGGCAAATACATCGCGAAAATCCAACCGCAGTTTACGCAATAAAGAATCGAGGCTGAAAATGGAAAACAGCCGGGCGCCCTGATCGCTGACTTCAGTAAGAGAGCCTTCACCAAGCTGGTAGTTTACACTGCCGGCCAGGTCGGCCAGCTCAAACTGATTAGGCGCTCCGGGCCAGTCCAGCGCAAAATTAACTTCAGCCGTGCTACCGGAAATTGCCGATGTCAGTTGATACTCCTGTAGCAAACTGCCGATATTGTTGCTGCTAACGGTGCCACTAAACCGGCTGTGGCCGGCGGCGGTATCTTCCTGCCAGTGGCCACTAAGTGACAGACGGTTGCGTTTATAGCGGGCATCAAACTGTGTTAGCTGCCACTGGCGGCCTTCACTGTGTGCTTTAAGGTTAACCTGCCCCAGCCGGTAAGGGCCAACGCTGCAGTCGGCACAACTGATGCGAAGTGGCGGCACATCCAGCAACCAGCGCTGTGGGTAGCGCACCAGTTCAGCTTCGGTGCGCGTTACCTGCTCTGGCAGGGGCAACTGCAAATAATCCAGCGTAGCGCTGATTTCCTGGCTGGCGTCTTTGTTAAACTGCCAACGACTGGCTATTTCAGTGCCGTTTAGTTGCAGCTGCCAGTTATCACTGTGCTGTACCAGCTCAAAAACAGTATTGCTCAGCGCTATATCGGGGGCCAGTGTCAGATGCTGCACCTTACCCTGCACCTTGTTTAATGGCGGAAACAGTTGGCCCTGCTGTTCGCTGTTGCTGGCGGCCAGTTGTTGCTGGATCAGCCCAAACCAGCTGATAAAGTCGGCTTCGGCCAGATCAACATTAACATTAAAACCTGTGCTGCCCAGGCCGGCGTCTGCTGCAGCAGCACTAAGCTGTACCCGGCTGAATTGCTGACTGTCGTGCATCAGCTCGGCATGAAAGTGCAGGTTATGCTGCAGATGTGCCTGTAACAATGAACGCTGCTGGTTACCGCTGGCGCTAACCCGCAATGGCATTTTACTGTCAGCAGCTTTGTTATAGGGTGCTGGCAGCTTAAGTTCAGTGCCGGATAAATCCGACTGTAACTGTGCACTGTAGCTAAAACCGCTGTGCGGTAAACTCAGCGCCAGATCCAGCTGCCAGGCGGTGTCGCCCTGCAGCAGCGGAGCAACAGGCGCGTGCAGCGCCTGCGCCAACTGTGTGGCCTGATGGTCACCCTTGAGTTGCAATGCCAGTTGATAACCATCGGCACTGTTGCCCCCATCCAAGCTGGCCGTTAGCGGTAAGCCGCGCCAGCTTAGCAACAAGTTGTCAGCAGTGATCTGCTCGTTTTCAAAGCGCAATTCACCATTAAGCTGGGTCAGTTGCATGGCCGGCGCCGCCAGCGCCAGGCTGGTATCGCTAAACTGCACCTTGCCACTGGCCAGTACGCCGGCTTGTTTCAGGCCAACGGCCAGTTTTACATCCCCCTGCACAACGCCGCTGGCTCCCAGATGCGCCAGCGTTTTACCCAAATTACCGGCCAGCGGCGATTGCAGCATCAGCTCTGTTAACGCTTCGGCGTCGATGCGGCGACGGATGTGGATATCCAGGGTGTCGGCTGCGAATAAGTTGTCGATTTGCGCACTGACACCATCTTGCAACGCAATGCCCGTCAGTTCTCCGGCCTGGCTCTGAATAGCCATGCTGGCATTATTAAACAGCAATTGTGCACTAAAGTTGGTTAACAAAGGCCAGTCTGGCGCAAAGGCGAACTGGCCTTCATCCAGCTGTGCCAGTACCTGAAATACCCCCTGCTGCTCAGTGTAGGGAAAATCTGCCGGCTTTCCCTGCCACAGCATAGTGGCCTCGGTCACCGTACCGGCTACGATGGCTTGCTGCAGATAACTGCGGACTTGTTGTGGCATATAAGGTGCGGGAAAAAACCGACCGGCCTGACTGGCGTCGGCATGTTGTAGCCGGGCCACTATTTGCAAACTGTCATCCAGATGCAGGCTGGCATCCAGTTGCATCGGCCCGGCGGTAAGCTTTAACTGCGGCACCACAACCCGCCAGGGGCTGCCTGGCCCGGCGGCCTGCCAGTACAGTTCAGCGCTTAGCTCATCGTAGTCGGTGGCTGCATTAAACAAGGTGTCCCAACTTAATTGCGCTGCACTGCTATGCAGTTGCAAATAGGCCAGATCACTACTGATAACAAAGTCACCGTGTAACTGGCTGACACCCGGTATATCATGCACTGGTGTTGAAAGCAGATTATGAATATCACCACTGAAATACCACTGCTGTTCGTTGCTGTACCATTGCAGTTGCGCCAGCTCAGCAGTGGGTTGATATTGCATGATCTGTTGCAGCGGGGCGATATCTTCTGCCAGTAACGTAGCCAGCGGCGTCAGTGCTTCCAGCGCAAAGCGGTTCAGGCTGGCTTGCCACTGCTCGTCATTACGGCGTAACTGAAACTGTAAACCAGGCCAATGTTGCTCTGCTGCACTGAGCGTCAAATCACCGGAATACAGCACCCAGCCTTCCGCCTCGGGTTGCCAGAGTAACTGGCCCTGCCCCAGCTGCAGCCGGTGCTCATTGCCGTCGCGCTGCCAACTGACACTGTTGTTAGCCAACTCCACCTGAAACCGGCGCAGCGTGCCCTGATCAATGCGGCCCCAGGCGCTAAAATTAATGCTGGCCTGCTGCAGTCTCTGGCTTGGCGGCAGCAAGCTGGCGAACCAGGGCAGCACATCCAGTTTATCGCTTTGCAAATACAGCTGGCCAAACGCCTGTGGCAGGCTAGGGCCATACAAGTCCAGCACAAAAGACACGGTATTGGCGGTAACACCAGCCAGCGAAAATTCACCGTAGCCCTGGTGCCGGTTAGCGCTGTTGGTCCAGTCCAGTTGCTTAATATGTATGGTCAAATCGTGCGAGCCGTGGTTTTGCACGATTAACTGGCTGTCCAGCACGGAAAAATAGCTCAGTTGCTGAAAAAATAAATTTTCCAGTGCGTCAAGCACCGGTGCGGCATCCAGGCTATTGTCGTCGTCAGCCGCCAGCAGGCTGTCGGCAGCGACATAGTAACGCAGGCCACTGAGCTGGAAATGCCGGGCCTTAAGCTGACGCCCAAGCAGGCTACGCCAGAAGTCGAGCCTGACTTCGGTAACCTCGATATGTAATTGCAGCTCATCTGCACTGTCATACAGACTAATATCATTTAACAACAGCGCCGGCCCAAACCTTTGCCAGCCGGCACTCAGACTGCCGATCCGGACATTAGCGTTGTAGCGCTCACTAATTAGTTGTTCGATCTGATGCCGGTAGTTGTCGGCATAGGGCAGGCTGTAACGCAGTACTGTTATAGCCACGGCCAGCAGCACCAGCACCAGTGCCAGTGCCAGCCATAGCTTGTGTAAACAGTAAAAGCATACTCGTTTTGCCTGCACTACATCATCACCACATCAAATTGCTCCTGCGTATACAGAGGTTCGGTCTGAATGCTGATTTGCTTGCCAATAAATACCTGCAACTCAGCCAGGCTATGAAATTCATCATTGGTCAGTGCATCCTTTACTGCCGGAGACACATACACCACAAACTTATCTGCCGCATAAGCCCGGTTTACCCGGACAATTTCGCGCAGCACTTCAAAACAGACGGTCTCAACCGTTTTTAAACTGCCACGCCCCTCACATACTGGACACTCAGAACACAGTATATGTTCCAAACTTTCGCGGGTTCTTTTGCGGGTCATCTCTACCAGCCCCAGCGCCGAGAAGCCGTGGATATTGGTTTTTGCCCGATCTCGCGCCAAAGCCAGCTCTAAACTGTGGAACACGCGCTTTTTATGCTCGGCATTTTGCATATCAATAAAGTCGATAATGATAATGCCGCCCAGATTACGTAACCGTAACTGACGGGCAATAGCCTGAGTGGCTTCAGTATTGGTGTTAAAAATGGTTTCATCCAGATTGCGATGGCCGACAAAGGCGCCGGTATTGACATCGATAGTGGTCATGGCTTCGGTCTGATCGATAATCAGATAGCCACCGCTTTTAAGCGGTACTTTGCGCTCCAGCGCACGTTGAATTTCGTTTTCAACGTCAAACATATCGAAAATAGGCCGCTCGCCCGGATAGTATTCCAGCAGTGGCGTCATATGCGGGATAAATTCTTCACAAAACGCGGTTAACTGTCCAAAGGTCAGTTTAGAGTCTACCCTCACCCGTTCCAGCTCGGTGCCAACAAAATCACGCAGTATGCGGTAAGTTAGCGTTAAATCTTCGTATACCACGCCTTCTTTACGGGTTTTTTGTTTGCGCTTTACGACCTTGGCCCAGAGTTTTTTCAGGAACTTGGCATCCTGTGCCAGTTCATCTGCGCCGGCGCCTTCAGCCGCAGTGCGGACGATAAAACCACCGCTATCATCCAGATACTGGCTGACAATATCTTTTAGCCGTTGTCGCTCGTTGTCGCTTTCCAGCCGTTGTGACACGCCAACATGGGGTGAGCCCGGCATAAACACCAGATAGCGTGAAGGCAGAGTAATATCGGTGGTTAGGCGCGCCCCTTTGGTGCCAAGCGGGTCTTTTACCACCTGCACCAGTAAATACTGGCCCTCGCGCACCAGCACACGGATGTCCTTGCTGGCTGCCGGCTTGCCTTCCAGTTCGGCAATGGGATCGTGCTGCACTATATCGGAAGCATGTAAAAAAGCGGCTTTATCCAGGCCAATATCGACAAAAGCCGCCTGCATGCCCGGCAAAACCCGGCTAACTTTGCCGACATAAATATTGCCAACCAGGCCAAGTTTAGCCTGACGCTCTATGTGCAGCTCCTGCAGCATGCCGTTTTCAATCAGCGCCACCCGGGTTTCACTTGGGGTCACATTTAATAGTAACTCGGCGCTCATGCTCTCTCCTGCCATTGTTGTAGCAGTTGGTCAGTCTCATACAGTGGCAGCCCGACTACCGCACTGTAGCTACCGTCTATCCGCGGGATAAACTTACCGCCCAGCCCCTGTATACCGTATCCACCGGCTTTATCCTGTGGTTCACCGCTGTGCCAATAACTATGGATATCTGCAGCGGTTAACGGCCGGAACCAGACTAGCGTGCTGACCAGACACTGCAGTTGCCGGGTATCGTCCAGCAGAGCAACAGCGGTCATTACCTGATGGCTGCGGCCGGATAGCCGCTGCATGGTCTGGTTAAAATCGGCAAAATCTGTTGGCTTACCCAGTATAGCCCCATCGCAGACGACTATAGTGTCGGCCCCCAGTACCGGCCGTTGCTGACACAGGCCTAAACCGGCACGGGCTTTTTGTTGCGCCAGCCGCTGCACATAGGCCGCCGGCGCTTCATTGGGCTGCGGCGTTTCGTCGATGTCGGCTTTTACCAGCTCAAAACGTACACCAAGCTGGGTTAACAATTCGCGCCGGCGCGGTGAGGCCGAAGCCAGAGTAATATCAGGATAGTTCATTAATCAGATTTCATTGAATTTTTAACTGCCGCCGGTAACGGCGTAATAACCAGAATAACCAGGGCCATACCAACATGCCGGTGATGACAGGCCACAGATACTGCGGCCGGAAGTAAACCCCGGTGAGGAAATGGCTGAGCCAGAATAGCAATAACTGATACAGCGCCAGCAACAGCCCAAGCAACAATGACTGCTGGATCACCGAAAAGTTACGGATTTTAAGATGATGCTGTGCCACGGCAAAAATAACCACCGAAAACGCCAGCGCATTGACCCCCAGCACGGTGCCAACCAATACATCAACAATAAAGCCGGTAAAAAAGGCGGTAAGAATACCAATACGCTGCGGTAATGCCATGGTCCAGTACATCAATACCAGTAAAGCCCAGTCTGGCCGCGCCAGCTTAACCAGTTGCGGCATCGGCATAACCGTCAGCAACAGGGCGATAAGTAAAGACAGATATATAAACCCCTGCCGCTGTGGTTTACGCATTATGGTTGCTCCTGCGTCGGCTCAACATCGGTCACTACCTGGCGCCGCGCCAGCAACAGCACATGGCGAATACGATCTAATTGGGCGAAAGGCTCGGCATACACCACCATAAACGGCTGGCTGACATCCTGGCTGATGCGGGTCACCCGGGCAACCGGATACCCTTCAGGGAAACGGCCATCCAGGCCGGACGTCAACAGACGATCGCCCTCGCGAATGTCGGTGCTGTGTGGCAAATGCATAACCCGTAACGAATCCCACTGCCCCAACCCTTCAACAATAGCCCGCACGCCGGTACGCTCGGTGCGCACAGCCAGTGCATGAGTGTTGTCAGAAATCAGAATAGCCCGGCTGCTGGTCGGCCCCAGGCTGGTGATCTGGCCCACTACACCCTGGTCATCAATCAACGGCTGGTGCTCCTGCACCCCGTCAGATGAGCCTTTATTCAGCACCACCTGATGACTGAACGGGTGGCTGTATACCGCCAACACTTCAGCGATAAGCGGCTCGCCGGGAATTTGCGCGGCAGACCCCAGCAAGGCGCGTAATTTGTCGTTTTCCTGCTGCAAAAACCGCAATAACTGCAGCTGGCCGCTTTGTTGTAACAGGGTTTCTTTTAACCGGCTGTTTTCTTCCAGCACAGCCTGTTGCGACATAAATTGCTCGGAGGCACCGGAAAATAAGGTTTGTGGCAGGCTGGCAACATAAAACAGCGGGCTGACGGCAGAGGTAAGATAACTGCGAAGCTGGGTAGAACTGTCGGTATAGCGGTCGACCAACATCAGGCCGACACTGCACACAACGGCAAGTAACAGCCGCAGTGGCAATGAAGGACCGCGAAAATACATATCATTCATACAAGTACTGGCACAGCCGTCAGTGTCAGTTAGTCATAACTGAACACGTCACCACCGTGCATATCAATCATCTCCAGTGCTTTACCGCCACCACGGGCGACACAGGTTAACGGGTCATCAGCCACCACAACCGGAATGCCGGTTTCTTCCATTAATAAGCGGTCCAGGTCGCGCAGCAAGGCGCCACCGCCGGTGAGTACCATACCACGCTCAGAAATATCCGACGCCAGCTCTGGCGGTGATTGTTCCAGCGCGACCATTACCGCACTGACAATACCTGCCAATGGCTCTTGCAACGCTTCTAAAATTTCATTACTGGTCATGGTAAAGCTGCGTGGTACACCTTCTGCCAGGTTGCGGCCGCGTACTTCAATTTCCAGTACGTCGTCACTGGGATAGGCTGAACCAATTTCAGTTTTAATGCGCTCGGCGGTCGCTTCACCAATTAAGATGCCGTAATTGCGGCGAATATAGTTAACGATAGCATCGTCAAATTTGTCACCACCAATACGCACTGATGACGAGTACACCACACCGTTTAACGAGATAATGGCCACTTCGGTAGTACCACCACCGATATCCACCACCATAGAGCCGGTCGCTTCTGACACCGGCAGGCCGGCACCAATAGCCGCTGCCATCGGCTCATCAATTAAGTACACTTCGCGGGCACCGGCACCCTGTGCTGATTCACGAATGGCCCGGCGTTCTACCTGGGTTGAGCCACAAGGTACGCATACCAGCACCCGTGGGCTGGGACGTAAAAAGCTGTTGCTGTGTGCCTGACGGATAAAATGCTGCAGCATTTTTTCAGTGACGTAGAAATCGGCAATCACGCCATCTTTCATCGGCCGGATAGCTTTAATATTACCCGGCGTACGGCCCAGCATACGCTTAGCTGCATGGCCTACGGCCGCCACACTTTTCGGCCCGCCTGCGCGCTCCTGCCGGATAGCAACAACCGACGGTTCGTTCAGTACTATGCCCTGATCCTTTACGTAAATCAGTGTATTGGCAGTACCCAGATCGATAGATAAGTCGTTTGAAAAGAGGCCACGTAATTTATTAAACATGAAAGAACCGGATCCTTATTAGCCAGAGCGCCGAACAACCACTCAACAGCGCTGAGCTGTGGCGTCACATGGGTAGTAATTAGTGCTGGGGTTATTCTATGTAACTCCCCGCCAAGTGAATAGCTTTATCTTACATTTTTATGCAATTAAACCAAGCCCCGCCGCTATTTATCTACAGCTGGTGGCGCTGCGCAGCATAACGGCACAACCTGAACTGTTACTGAAAGCGCTCGCGCCAGAAAATCTGCCGTGGATTACCGCGAAAACGGCCAAACATAATATCGGCCTGCGGGCATTGCTGCTGATTTGCAAGCGCCGGATCACAGGCTCTTGCCGGCGCTATCGGATTGCGCCATTGATAACGCAAATGCGCCGGTGCCTGATACTCTACCAACCAGTTACCTGCACTGCCTGTTGGCGCTATCCACACCGGCCCGGCCGCTAATTCGCCGTTTAGCATTGTCTGTACACTGCCGCCAAATTGCAGCGGCGTTGTATTGGGCGGTGGGTTAGCCAGCAAAGCCGGGTTAATCTGGCTGCAATTGTCGGCCAGGTTCGGCGTAAAAGCGCTGCCATTCCAGTATTCGCTGCGAAACACCAAGGGTAAGACTTCCTCTTCCGGGCCAGCGGTGTTTTGTATCAGCAAGCGGCCGTAGCGCATACGCAATGGTTGCTCAGGTGCATTTAGCGCTACTGCGTCAGTGCCGAGTGTGAAAGTTGAAAAGTTACGGTTGTCGCGCTCAGAGCCTGGTAAAACTTGCAGACCGAATTGCAATGCAGCAAAAGGGCCATCTGGTGTTGTAGTGCGGTTAAAAGCGGCATCAGTCTGTGCTACGGTATAAACCCCATGCTGCCACTGTGCCGCATTAAGCGCCAGCCGGGCGGCGTCTAAACGAACTGAGTTATTTTCAGCAACAACCAGCATTTCGGCTGTATCGGTATAAAGTGCCGCATCGTAATTGTGTAACGTATTGCCCGCCACGCCTGTCGCCAACAACTGATAGTTGACCGTCAGCTTCTGTTCAGACATATAACTGAAGTGATCGCTCACATCGGCTTGCAAACGGCAGCTATTTAACACACTGGCAAAATCCAGGCTGAACGTATTGGGATAAAACCGGCCAATCACACCACTGGCCGGTTTGGCCGAAACATCAGCCACGCCTAAATACAGATCGTTGTTGAGCCTGGCCTGCAAGCTGATGCTACCAACTTCATTCCAACTGACATCCGTTACCCTTTGCTGGCCATTTGCTGCCGGTAACGCGATATTTGTCTGCCCCTCGGCCAGCTGACCATTGCTGCCGCCGGCCGGATACTCCAGTGCATCAAAGGCGGCTGAAACCAACTGCCGCAACGCTTCCCGGCCAAAATTCGGCGTGGCCACACCCGCAGCATTACGGGACTCAATAACAACGTCAAACGCTTCGCCGGCGGCGACAAAACCATCGCCGGCATTTGTTGTGCCGGGGTTGGCCGAGCCATTTTGCCGCATCGCCTGCACTACCGCCAACGTGTGCGGTCGCACCACAAAGGCATTGCTGCTGCCGTTCAGGGTAATTGCCGGATCAGGTAGCTGTTCTGGCAAGGTCAGGCTGGCATGTAAGCTAAGTTGACCAACATCGGTGTAATTCATTGCCAGCGGAGCTGAGCCATTGGCAGCAAAAGTCAGATTGACGGTGCTGCGATTGGCCGAGGAAGCTGCAGCATTGGCAGCGATGGGACTGCCATTGACAGAATATTGCTGCCCGGTAATACAACTGCCCGGGTTTTCACAACTAAAGCCCAACTGCACTGGCTGGCTACCCGTAGCCCGGGCCTCGCAGGCACCGGTGGTAGTATTGGTGCGAATTGCACGTAAAACCGCATTAAAACTGGTACCCGCGGTCTGATGAGTTAGCGCTGATTCGCCATCGACAGCAGCGAATATCAGCCCGGAGTTAACAAAGCGTATTCTACACGGCGCGCCACCAGCACCAACAATACACCGGTTGCGGCTACGGAAAAATGCCTTCGCTGCCGGTACGCTGCTAACAGCCTCAACGGTAATCTCCGGATTAGCGCCAATAACCGGATTGCGTAAGTAAGCCGTGCCCACGCCATTAGTCAGCGTTACGGTATTACCCCCTGCCCAGCTGGCGTTACCACTGGCGGTCAGTGTTACCGTGACCGGATCAGTATAAATATCAGCGCCATCTAAGCAGCGATTGTTTAAACAGGCTTTTACTTCTACCGGTGCCGCCAGGCAACTTACTGTCTCTGCCGGATGGGTTAGCTGAAAGTGATCGATTAACACCCCGACCGGCAAAGAGCGCAATGCACAAATACTCAGGTTATCCAGCTCATGGTTATTATTTGAGCCACCGGTTGAGCCAGTAAACGACAGAAAGAAATTTTCCGGTACCGGAGCCTGACCGGGAAAAGACAGTGCATTGAATGCCGGTATCACCTCGGTAAAACCACTACCCGTGTTGCGCAGTACCGACACCAGCGCCTGGCCAGCCACACGCGAGTCTACCGTAATGCGGTAACGGTGCCCCGGCGCCGCAGCGTTACTGCTGCGCACATCTATCCGCGGCGAAATATTGGCCGCCGTGCCGGTTAAATACCGGTAATTGCCGGCAGCAGAACCACGCACCGACACCGATTGTGATCGAATACCCGGCCCGCCATTACGCCCTTCAGTGGCGCTGGAAAAATTACCATACTCATCCAACGCTATACCCAGCCAACCACCGGCAAAACCCGGACAATTCGGGCAGTCTGTGCCAGGGCCTTTCTGGGCATAACCAAGGGAGCCGCCAAAAGCACCTGGTTGGGGTGTAATAGTGGCATCAGATAAAATCAGCGCCACGCCATCAGCTCCGGTGCCGCCCTGCGGCGACCAGGCATAATAATCAAACTCTATTACCACCAGATTATCTGCTGCCGGATATAAGCGCTGAAACGTTGCAGACGTAGATTGATTGGCTGCAGCCTGAGTTAACCTTAAACGGCCATCTACCACCGAAGGGGTGAAATTGCCGCTGCTGCGCGCTGTTACCCAATTATCCGGCGATAACACGCCACTAAAATCGTCGGCTAAACACTGCTGGCAGGCACTGCTGCGCAAAGCACCATTAAAACTGTTCCCCGCCGCCTGATTCTGATACATCTGGCTAACTTGGGTCTGGCTAAGCGATTGATTAAACAGCAGCACTTCGTCTATGTCACCACGAAAATCGTCTTGCCGTGTACCATTGGCACGCCACCACACTCCGACAGCAGCGCGCTGAACGCTTAAATTCTCGCTACTGGCGCTGACACAGCGCACTAACTGGTTATTTAAGTACAAACATAACTGGCTGCCGCTACGGGTCAGGGTCGCCTGCGTCCAAACATTGTTGCCAACCACAGGGCTGCTGCTACCGCCGGCAAAGTTGTGGTAAGAACCTTTCAGGCCGGCGCGCACTTCATTGCTGCCGTTAATATACAGCTCAAGCTCGGTATCTGAGCTGTTACTGCTGGCCGAAAACAACTCACGAAAACCGCTACCGGCATCAAGCCGAAACCACAGCGACACGCTAAAGTTGGCCAAACCGTTTAACGCGCCAGCCGGCACGTTAATATAATCATTGCCAGCGGCAGAGAAATCGCCGGCTTCTAATACCTGGCCATCGGCAACAGCCGCAATATTGATGCCTGTCGCCGGATAATTACCAATAAGATCACTGATCACGCCATTACTGACATCGGCACATAAATCGAGCGGATAATGCGCCCTGGCCTGTGGTATCACTTCGTAGGGCACACAGGCATTGGCCGGTGTCGAATTTGGCAAACACTGGCCATACACCTGGCTACCGCTTTGCACATTAACCGTTGAATAGCCCGGTGCCTGCAACACACCGTAAACCACACTGTTGTTGCTAAGGGTTATCGCATCACTGTTGCTGTTAACATTAATCATGCTACCGGCTGTGCCCAACTGGCTGTTGCTGACGGTGACACTACTGGCCCCGCTTATACTACCGGCTGTCATCGTAACGCCACTGAATGTCAGCGGATTGTTTGCCAGCAACACAAAACTGCCCGCTACCGTGCCTCCGGTCACAGAGATGCCCGACAGAGCTGTGGCTCCGGCAGCCAAATTGGTATTAGTTGTGGTAATGGTATTGTTGCTGCTGCTGACCAAGCCGGTTACTGCGCCAGCGGTTAAAGTAATATTACCGCTGGTGCTGATAGTGCCGTTAACTGTCGTATTGTTTAGCGTTATTGCTGCGCTAGTCGCGCTGACATTGCCCCAGATGGTGTTAGTGTTAACCGCATCAATGCTGCCATAGTCACTTTGCACATTAATACGGTTTGTTGTGGTGCCGATAGTGACACCGTTCAAACTTAAACCATTATTAGCAATCAAAGTTGCATTGGTATTGGCAATAACAATGTCGCCGCTATTAAGTGTGATACGGCCATTGCCGCTGCAGCGATAAGTACTGCCGCTAACACTCCAGCTGGTGCTGCATGGTGGATAGCTGCCACTGCTCAGATTATAGGTCGCGGCGCTAAGCGGCAGTACAAGTAACATCAAACCAGCCAACAGCAATTGTTTCATCACCGCACCTCAACCTGCACTGTACGGCTGGTACTAAAATCGCCGGCATCACAACTGGCGCTGCTGCTAAGTCGATACAATGGGCTGGCACCCGGAGTGGGGTCGGCATAGGCGTTACACGTTATTTGTGCGGTACAGCCCTGCAGCGCCTTACCACTAAAGCTATGGTTTGAGCTAACGGCACTGCAATCGGCGCTACCGATCAGCGGAAACAACTGTGGCAGGGCGAGTTCTAAACCGCTTTGGGCAGCAAACAAGGTACGGGTGCCCTGCACCTCATACACCACAGCCTCACTGCTGCTGATCAGCAAGCGCGATAAGCTCAGCACCAGCGCCAGCATTACCACTATGATAAACACCGCAATCACCAGCACACTACCACGCTGAGCAGAAAAATTAGGGTACATTGGCAATATGCACCTCGTAGTTAAAAAACATATCCGGGTTATTAAGCGCACCAAACTGTAAAAAGATATTGACCACAGAATTGCGGGTTAATACGGCATCATACACTTTAAATATCGCATTGCTGCGCAGCCCTTCCGTCATTAACACCCCATTGCGCAATAAATTGTAGCCACCTTTACCGTCTGCCTGCGAACAATAGCTTACCATCTGGCCGGCGATGTAAAAACGCCGCTCCGGCGACTGGCGGCTAAAGCGAAAATTGGCGTTGGTCAGCCTTAGGTTGTAACGGGCATTGCTGGCATCAACAGTGCTGATCTCAGCCAGGGTGGCCGCCGCGCCGCTGTTTGGCCCTGGATTATAAAAATCGTTTATATTTCGTGGGTAAATAACCACCCTTGGTTGCTGGCCCGGTAAATAAGTCAATGGGCTAATCGCGGCTAAATCGGGGCTGATCACGGTCAGCGCATCGCTGCTGCTGTCAAATGGCAGAGAAATATAGCTGCCACTGTACAGTAACGGCGAAAAGAACAAACAATCACTTGCTGCTGACAAAAACACGCTGTTTGGCACGGCATTGCGCACTTCGCGCACCAGCCGCTCAGCCACAAAGCGGCTTTGGCCTAACACCTGCTCACGCTCTGCTACGTCTGAGTACATCCGGGCCCCTATGCCCAGGTAACTGCTGACACCGCCGGCCAGTATGGCCAGCAGCACCATAGTGACAATCAGTTCGACCAGCGTAAAGCCGCGGCTGCGCATTACCAGTTTCCTTTTAAGGCAGCAAAATCTATTACTGCGCCGGTTGGTGTGGTGACCTCGATCAGGACCCGTTTAGTTAGCGGGTTATCATAGCTGACGGAAATTTGCAGGCTGTAACTGCGGTATACCTCAGCCATACGTGGGTCATTACCAAAAATATTACTGATCTGGTCGCCACTGACATTTAAGCCATCAAAGTCATCGACATCGTCAAACTGGCTGCGCTGCTCATAAGGCCCGCCCGGACAGCTGCTGCCACCGTGCAGGCAATCGGCACCAAAATCTGCCTGAGCAGTGCAAGCCTGGGCGCCGGCTTCATCACAACGCAATAAACTACCGCTGCGGTTGCTGTTTTCATCAAACGACTTAGCCAGAATTTCGTTCATCAGGCTGTGGCCAAGTTCAGCCGCCCGCACCTGATGCCAGGGATCGGCCGACTTAACATACAAGGGCCCCAGCACCGAGGTAATAATGCTCAGGCTGATGGCCAGCACCACTATGCCAATGATTAATTCAATTAAGGTCACACCGTGGCTGCGCTTTAGCATGGGTGTATATAGCCTTCGCTTTCAATACAAATATTAAGTCTGGCCTCGCCCTGCACACTGATAGTACAGCTGCCGGCACTGCAGCTGGGCCGGCCCAGGCTATCAAAGCTAATATTACCTGCTGGTGACAAACTTACCGCATCACGCCCGGCAATGCATACGGCAGTAGCTGTCAGGCTATCGTTGCAGTTAGCGGCATCTATCACGGCTGCCGAATTGGTTAGGCTAACAACAGGCGGGGTGCACGCTACCGTACATTGCATACTTTGTATTTGCGCCCGGCGCAGCAGGTTTAGCAGCTGGTCCTGATATAAATATTCCGACGTGCCCGCAGCAGAAAAAAAACGGGGCACTAAGCTAACCGCCAGCACCCCGATTATTACCAGCACCACAATCAGCTCAACTAAGGTAAAGCCTTTGTGTGATGCGTTGTTCATATTGTTAAACTCTTTGCTTAGCAGCCAGTAGTTTCAATATCCGTCGTAAACGGCGTATTAGCATCAGTTGCCTGCGTATACTCAACATAGCAACCATCATCTTCTAAATCAGCTAATGTCTGCGCAATACGGATCGCAGCCGGAGTTCCGGATGCAGTATTAAACACAAAGTCTTCCACCTTTAAATCAGCAACCGCTGTAATTGCAGCTGAACTCGCCGCTGGATAGCCAAAAATTATACTCTGGCCAGTTGCGCAAGCCGCTGGCGAACCCGCTGCAGCAGTTACTGCATTACCGACCAAGCATGACAAAGCCGCACCTTGCTGGCCGGCAATAATTGCCTTGCCGTATACCAAAGAGGAAGCGGACTTCACTGCGCCATCAACGCCTTGCATTACTGATGCTTTGGCATCACCGGAAAAATTTAAAAACCTTGGCGCGGCCGTTACTGCCAGTATACCCAGAATAACGATTACGATAATTAATTCTATTAATGTAAAACCTTGACTGCGTTTCATTACTACACCTTACTTATGGCTTATTTAAATTAAGTGTCACCTGACCAGTTGCCGGGTTGTATGAGAAGGAGTTATTTCCAGTGACGGCAGTTGGCGCTACTGTTAAACCGGCAGTCTGGTGATAAAAGCAGACATTTGCATCTGCCCGCACATAAAACTGCTCAGTCACGGCAAAAGTTGTATTTGCCTGTAATTGTTGTTGAAACAGATTGTCTAACAGGAATAAGCAATCCGTATCTAAAACCGCAGTTGCTCTAGTATCCGTAGCAGGATTACCTGAAGGATAGCCAATAGAACCATCAACGCCGATATCGATCCCATCGTAATCAACTTCAGTAGTGTTATCGACTGTATCGTTTGGACGACCAGCAATTTCCCAACCCGCTCGTACCAAGCCAACTGCAGATGCAAAGCCTCCGGCCACACCTTCTAATGAGGCATCTTCCGCCTGCTCTGTTACATTCAAAAACCGTGGTAGCGCTGTTGCGGCCAGTAAACCTAAAATGATTATGACAATAATCAGTTCAATTAATGTAAAACCTGATTGCCGTTTCATACTTGTATCTCCATCTGATTGTTATTGTTAGTATATCGCTATTATTATTAATTACACCCACATTTACGCATTCAGTGTTTGATCCAGCTTAACTGCTACCGCCTTTGTAGGCATTTAGCATATCCCACATCGGCGTAAAAATACCCAGTGCCAGTATTAACACCATTACCGCTACTATGCTAATTAGTATTGGCTCTATTTTGGCTGTTAAGCTTTTTAAATCAAACGCCACTTCGCGCTCATAAAAACCGGCCACTTCAGACAGCATATCATCCATAGCACCGGTTTCTTCACCGACAGCCAGCATTTGTAGTACCAGCGGGGTAAACATCTGGCTTTGCTGGCTTACCCGCAGCAAGCTTTCACCGCGCTCGATATTGCGCCGCATGTCACGGATTTTTTCACCCAGGTGCTCGTTGTCTACCGCGTCTGCAACCAGGGTTAAGGCGCTGGTAAGTGGCACGCCGGCTTTTAGCATCATGCCAAAACTACGGGCAAAACGGCCCAGCGTCGCACGGTAAATAACGTTGCCAATAATAGGAAAACGGATTTTCCAGCGGCCCCACACTACCCGGCCGGTATCGGTTTTAATGTAAGAACGCAGGCCAAAGGCGCCAGCCAGCATAAACAGCACTATTAATGGCCAGAAGCGGGTAAAAAACGCCGAACTGCCCAGTAGCAATTGGGTAGACCAGGGTAATTCAGCATTAAAGCGGGCAAACATATTGGCAAACTGCGGGATCACCAGCAGGTTTAAAATAAACATTGCCACAACCAGCGCAATAAGAACAAAAATCGGGTAGCGGGTAGCTTGTTTAATTTGCTTACGGGTTTCCTGCTCTTGTTCAAAATAGTAGGTTAGCTGTAAAAAGGCTTCATCCAGCCGGCCGGTGTTTTCACCTACGTTGACAATACTCACCATTAGCCGGCTGAATACCGCCGGATGCGCCGCCATCGCCTGAGACAGGGTGCGGCCGTTTTCCAGTTGCTGAACCAGCTCGGTCAGCACCTGTTGCAGCCGCTTAGAACCGGTACTTAGCGCCAGCCCTTCAATTGCACGGATAATAGGAATACCAGCCCGGGTTAGCGAGTACATTTGCCGCGACAGCATTATCAGGTCGGTTAATGAAACTTTAGGTTGCCACCAGCTTATTGCTGGCTCTGTCTCTGCCGGCTTATCCTGTTGCCGCACTATGGTTAGCGGTATGACACTGCGGCGGCGCAATAAGTCGGCAGCGGCACTTTCGTTACCGGCTTCTAGCTGGCCGCTAATGGCATTACCATTTGGATCGCGCGCGGTATAGCGAAATTGTGCCATGGCTTAGCTTTGCTCCATGTCGTCAGGCTCGTTATCCAGATATTCAGACACCCGTATAACTTCGTCCAGGCTGGTAATACCCTGCTGCGCATATTGCAGCGCCATGCTACCTAAACTGGTAAAGCCTTCACTGGTATGCGCCAGATTGGCAAAACCGGCGGTGTCCTCACGTCGCAGCGCATCGGCCAGCGGTTTGGTGATCAGCAACAGTTCAAATACCCCCAACCGGCCTTTATAGCCGGTATGGTTACACGACTGGCATCCCGGTGCATGCCAGTAAGTTGCTGCGCTGTTAGCCCTGTGATGACGCAGCCAGTTTGTTTCCAGCTCATCGGGTTGATATGGCTGTTTGCAGTAGTCACATAGCCGGCGCACCAGCCGCTGCGCCACTATGGCGCGCAGTGCCGAAGCCACCAGATAAGGTGCCGCGCCCATATCAATTAGCCGCAGTGTACTGGTAACGGCATCGTTAGTATGCAAGGTAGATAACACCAGGTGGCCGGTTAACGCGCCACGCAGGCCCATTTCTGCGGTTTCCTGATCGCGCATCTCACCGACCATAATGATGTCGGGATCCTGGCGTAAGGTAGTGCGCAGTACATTGCCAAAAGTCAGGCCGATTTTGTGATTAACCTGCACCTGGTTAATTCGTGGCAGGCGATATTCTACCGGGTCTTCTACCGTAATAATTTTACTGCCGGGCTGATTAAGCTCACTCAGCACGCCATACAGGGTAGTCGTTTTACCTGAACCTGTCGGACCGGTTACCAGTATCATGCCGTGCGGGCTTTGTATAATACGGCGCAATTTCGCCAGCATTGGCGCCGGCATGCCGGTTTCTTCCAGATGCAGTAAGCCGGCCGATTGGTCCAGCAAACGCATTACCACTGACTCGCCATGCTGCACCGGCATGGTGGAGATCCGCACATCTATCTGGTGTTGTTTTACATTAATCTGAAAGCGGCCATCCTGCGGCAGCCGCTTTTCGGAAATATCCAGGTTGGCCATTAATTTAAGCCGCAACACTAAAGCTGAGGCTATGCTGACCTGATCCAGCGTATTTTCCTGCAATACGCCATCTACCCGTTGGCGGATGCGCAGCACTTTTTCATCCGGCTCGATATGAATGTCAGACGCCTTTACCTGCACGGCGTCTTCAAAAATAGACTGCAGCAATTTAACAATGGTGTTGTCTGCATCGTTCAGTTCGTCCAGCGCAGAAAAATCTGTACGGCTATCTTCACCGTGCTCAGCTTTTAGCTGGGTAGCAAAACTTTCAATGTCTTTGGTGCGGCGGTACAGGCTGTCAAAGGCCTCGATCAGCTGGCTTTCGCGCACCACCACCAGTTCTATCTGGCGTGGCGCCAGTAAAACCGCCAATTGATCCAGCGCGGTCAGATCGGCCGGATCGCTCATACCCAGTATCACTTTGCTACCATGATCTTCCAGTACCAGCGCCCGAAAACGGCGGGCCTGCACTTCGGGTAGTAATTGCACTGCTTTGGGATCAATTTGTTTTTGCGCGATATCCAGAAAGGGCACATTGAGCTGTTGCGCTAAAAACTGTAACAGCTGCACTTCGGTTAAAAATTTAAGCTCAATAAGGGTAGCACCCAGCTTACGGCCGCTGCTTTGTTGTTGTAGCAAGGCCTGCTGCAGCTGCGAAGCGGAAATTATGCCCTCGTGCTCCAGTAAATCGCCTAAACGCATTTTTAAACGTGGTCTTAGCATAGCTTACTCTGTTGCAGCTAAACGCTGTTGAATATAGTTACGGCTCTCTGCAGACAGCTTTTCTCCCCACTGCAGCGCCTGACGATAATGTAATTGCGCTTGCTGGCGCTGGCCTTGTTGATCAAAAGCGACGGCGGCACCTAACCACCAACGCGCCTGCTGCGGCTGTATCACAATAAGTTGGCCGAACCAATGCTGGGCAGCAAAGCTATCGCCCAGCTGCTGCGCTACGGTAGCCTTTAAACCGTAATATTCCGGATACTGTTGTAGCTCAAACTGCGCCGGCAAAACCGTGTCGGCCGCCTGCCATTGCTGTTGCTGGGCATAAAGTTGTGCCAGTAACAACCGGACATCAGCCGTATCGGCACCCGCGCTAATACCCTGCTGTAAAATCTGTTCGGCCCGTTGCGGCTGGCCCATTTGCAGCCAAAGCCTGGCTTGTGCCAGATAAGCCGTTGCCTGCAACGGCTGCACTGCCTGTACCTGCTGCCATAAGTTAATGGCCTGCATTAACTGGCCGGACTGTGCCGCCTGCACCGCCTGTTGTTGCAAAGCCGCGCCTTTTTGTGCCGCCGTTTGCGCTGAGCGTTGCACCTCAACTTTTACCGCTGCCGCCTGCTTGACTGCCGGGGCTGTGTCAGTACGGCTTGTTTGTGTATCAGCCGTCGCGACCGGGTTGCTAGTGTCAGCCTCTACAGTGTCAGCAGCCGGTGCGGCCTGCTCAATACTGCCAGTCTGCGCCGGTAGCGGTTGTGGCGCCATCGCCAGCTCAGGCTCAGCAGATCCCAGGCTGACAGCCGGCGTTGCGACTAAGGCTGCCATAGCAGGGACCACAGGCAAGGTGGCAACAGACGTTAACTCTGGTTCTGCCACGGCCTGGGGCTGTTCCGTACCCGCTTGTATCTGGGTGTCTGCTGCAACGGGCTGTGGCTGGTTGTCGGGCCGGTTTAAAATGGCATATACCGCAAACAACAGCAAAATAGCGCTTAATATCAGCAACAAATTAAGCCAAAGCGGCCGGCTGTCGTCGCGGCTAAGGCTGTCTGGTTGTGGCGCTGCGACGCCACCGCTGTGCTGGCGCTGCTCTAAATCGCGCAGCATTTTGTTCAGCACGCTCATAACAGTGCCCCGCCTGGCCAACAGGCTGCTACGGCAACTCCAGCCGTCAACAATGTCATTGCCACTAAGCTATACCACCACCAGCTTTTGGGTTTGGGTGACACATCTTCGGTGTCCAGAGCCGCCAAACGGACATGCTGTGCGGTTACCACGGCACGGCCTTCGCCAAATGCCAGTAATAACGCCTTGTGCGCCAACACATTTACTAAGCGTGGAATGCCACGGCTATAGCGACATATGGCAGCTTCCGCCGCCGGACGAAACAACGGCACCGTGGCACCGGCTTGTGATACACGTTGGCGCAGATAAGCCGTAACCTGTTTGCGGCTCATCAGGCTAAGGTGGCTGGAAAAAGTAATACGCTGGCGTAACTGCCTGAACCGATAAGCGCCCAGCCGGCTATTTAGCTCGGGCTGCCCAAATAGCACGACTTGCAACAGCTTTCGCTGCTCTGTTTCAAGATTGGTCAGTAAACGTAAGGCTTCCAGGGTGTCATCTGGCAGTGCCTGCGCTTCGTCGAGCAAAATAATGGTTTTTTTACCCTGTGCTGCCAGCAACATTAACTGGCGCTGCAGCAATTGCAACAGCTGAGGCGGATCGATATTGCCGGAGTAATGCAAGCCCAGCTCCAGCGCCAAGGCCCAGCGCAGCTCCAGTGGTGTCAGACAAGGATCCGGCAGGTAAGCCAGTTGCCAGTCGGGCTCTGCCTGTTGCAATAACATCCGGCACAGCAGAGTTTTGCCACTGCCAACTTCGCCGCTAATTTTTATAAAACCTTCACCGGCATTCAGCGCGGTTTTCAGCACGGCCAACACATCCTGATGTTGCTGCAACGGTACAAAAAACCGTGTATCAGGCGTGAGGCCAAAAGGCAGATGCTGTAGCTGAAAATGGCGCTGATACATAGCTTATCTCGGGTACCAGTCGGATATATATTCGGCTGACTGCTGCAACTGTTGCTGCCATACACCATCGGCTACTACCGTAGGTCGCAGCAGGATAACCAGCTCTTTTTTCTTTTCTACCTTATTAACACTGGTAAACAGTTTACCCACTAACGGGATAGCGCTAAGAACCGGCGTGCGTGACTCGCTGTCGCTGGTGACCGTTTGCATCAGGCCACCGATCACGACAATTTCGCCGCTGCGGGCGCGGATAATGGTATCCGATTCACGAATATTACTTTGTGCCAGCGGCAGTACTATACGTTCGTTACTAAACTGGATGGTTTTACTTTGTTCAGCAGTTTCGGTAACCGAGGGGTGCACATGCAGAATAACGCTGCCGTTTTCGTCAATTTGCGGTGTGACATCCAATGCAATACCGGAAAAAAACGGTTGCAGTGAAATATTCGGTGTACTGGTGGTTCCGCCAGCCCCTATAGTGGTGTCGCTGCTGACATCGGTAACAAAATACTCATCCTGCCCCACTTTAATTACCGCTTTTTGATTATTCATTGCCGTAACGCGCGGACTAGACAGTACCTGAGCATTGCCCTGGGTTTCCAGCAGGTTGATGACGCCGTTAAAATCAGCATTGCTAAACGAGATCGCTGTTACACCACCCAACGAAGAACTAATGGCATTACTGGCCACAGCGCCGCTGGTGCTAAAGTTAAAACTGGTATTGCGCAGGTTGGTAATGGCATTTTGCCAATTTATGCCTTGTTGATATTCGTCATCTAACGTCACTTCAATAATTTTGGCTTCCAGCACCACCTGACGCTGCAAATGCTGCTCGGACTGGCCAAGAAATGCCTTCACAGCAGCAATTTCTTCCGGCATGCCACGCACCGTTACCAAACCGGCCTGTGGCGTCACTACCACCATACGTTCCGGCTTATTGCCCAGTAAACTGCTAATGGCTTTTTCCAGATCTTTCCAGAAGTCGGTTTTGCTCTCGCTTTGGATTGTACTGCCGTTAAATTGCTGCTGACCATATTGCGATTGGTTCTGGTTGTTCAGGCCGCCCTGGTTGCCACTATTTTGCGCAGTGTTATTGTTGCGATTATTCTGACCATTCTGACCGCTTTGGTTATCTTGTGACACGCCGCCTGAATTCACCGCTATGGATGAGAACCCCTGGCGCTGCAGCATCAGGTAATTTACCGCTATGCTTTCTGTACGCAGCCCCGGTGGAAACACCTTAAATACCAAGCCCTGCTGGCGGATATCAAAACCATACAGTTGCCGCACCAACGCCATAGTTTCCGGTAACGTCACCTGTTTAAGCTGCAGTGTAATAGTGCCGCTGACATCTGGGTGCAGCATGACGCTGTATGGCGTGTCGGCAACCAAAGACTGAAACACATCGGCAACGTCGGCCTGCTGCGCCGACACATTAAATCGTGGCAATTCCGGCGTTACCGGGCTGACGCTGCTGAGCAAATCCCGGGTAATGGCTGCCGGCGGTTGCGGCGCAGCGACTGGTTGCGGCCTGGCCTGTTGCGCCTGTTGCAGTTGCTCTGCAGCCGCAACGGGTACTTTAGAGGCTTGCATTGCCTGACAGCCGCTTAGCAGCACCACGCCTGCTAGCCACAGGTTGTTACTTTTCACACCTTTATTCATATTGTTTTATCGCTGTATTAAGTAATGACAACACATGCCGCTCACCATTGGCTTCCAGAGTAACCTGCTGCGCGGTGATATCCTCAACGGTATAGTGTTTAATGCTTTGCCCTTTGCGTAGCAGCTGACCATTTATCAGCGCTGTTTTACCTTGCGGACTGTCTTTAATTAACTGTAGTTTTAACGTCTCCGTTATTGGCACTGCGCCAGTCTGCAGGGCGTCTGCCTGCCATCCCGGTGCCGGCCGGGTTGGATCAGCCATAACCAACTGACTAGACAGCATAAAAAAGCTACAGACGAATAATATCTTCATGTTCACTCACTGTAATCAGCTCCAGACTCAATTCCCCTTCAGGGTATTGTTCTACTTGGTATTGTAAGCCGGCCCAGTTAATTAACCAGGGCAATTGCTCCATCCTGGTCAGTACCTGATACAGCCTGGCATAGCTGCCTGTCATCACCAGTGTCAGTTTATGCTGATACAACAAAGCAGCGTCTTCTGCAGTTTGGCCTTCCAGCTTCACCGCTTCGGCGGGTGCACTGGCTAAACGTTTTATCTGCACTCCTTCGCTGCTTGCCAACATATTCTGCAGCAGGCTAAGCATTTGCTCGGCACCAATAAAATGGCTGGCACTCTGCCTGATTTGCGCATTCAACTGCTGTTGCTGTTGTTGTAAATCGGCTATCTGTTGCCGGTATCCGGCGTCCTGATCAATGCCAAGTTGCGCTTTAAACTGTACTGTTTGCTGCTGAACATCAGCCAGTTGCTGCTGCAGCTGCCGCTGTTGTAGCTGCTGCTTTTTTGTTGCCTGCCAGCTTGGCTCAAGCAAATAATTTAACGCCAGCCACAAAGTTAAAAATAGAACTGCCGCTGCTATTAGCCCTTTTTCACGCGGCTGTAATTGGCTGAAACGCTCTGATAACTGCTGCCATTGATTCATGGTAGCGCTCCTGGCGTTGCGGTCAGCGAGAAACTGACTGCCGTTTTGTCTGTTACCTGCTGCAAATCAATCTGACTAAAGCGCTGACCATGGAAATAACTTAACTTGCCTAACTCTGTCAGCCATTGCGGTACAGCTTCAGGTTGAAGTGCAATACCGGCAAAACTGCTGTATTGCTGCTGCAACGAAAAACGGGTTAACCATAATTCGCGCCGGTCGATTTGCTGCAAATGCTGCAATACCGGGCTGTAAAACAAACTGGCTTGTTGCTGTTGCCCAGCTAAGTAACTGAGTAAATGCTGCTTTTGTTGCACACTATGTAGTAATTGCTGATGTTGCAAAAGTAGCTCCGGCGCAGGTTGACGTTGTGCCAGCGCCTGTTGATACATCGCATTTTCCTGCTGAGCAGTGTCCAGCACTCTTTGCTGCTCAACTAGTTGCTCTGTCTGGCGCTGGCTTTGTTGTTGTAGCAGATAAAACGCCAGTGCCAGTACCACAACTAAAGCCAGCCAACTATATGCCAGACGGGACAAAGTCAGCAATTGCCGCTGAATATACAGCACCGGCTGGTAAAGATTGACCTGCTGTTTAATCATGGCAGCGCCTCCCCGGCTACTGCTGCCGCAATCGCGGGCCAGCAATCGACAAATTGGTTACTGTAGGCGCCTAACTGTAAAGGGGCTCTTAGCGGCTCTACCCGGCCAAAACCATTGTCTGCTAATAGTTTACACATTAAATCCGGCTGTTGCGTTAGCACCCGGATATCACGCACCGGTGCTTGCTTTAACTGACTTTCAAAATAATCCATCGAACGCTGCACCTCAAGCAACAAGCGCTCCAGCATATCTCCCTGCGCGTCTTGTGCACTCAGCAGATGTAGCTTGGTTAAACCACGGGTACGTCTGGAGAAATACAGCCGGCCATCCTGAACTATTTGCAGCAGCACTTCTTGCTCGGGTTGATGAATAACCAGCATTGCTGGCTGAGGGCTGGCCGCTATCAGGTGATGAGCCAGCCATTCTGCAGGCTGTATGGTTTTCAGCTGCATATCGGCACTGCTAACGCACTGTACCAGTTGCTTCAGCCAACTCAGCCGGGCGACTACAACATTGATTTTGGCCTGTGCACCGCTTTGTCCGGGTAAATCAATATAGTCGGTTAGCATATCTTCAGCCGGTACTGTTACCAGATCTTTTACCTGCCAGGGTAACGCCTGCAGCAATTCTGCATCTGTTAGTGCAGGCTTATCTAACTGTACCAGCTGATAAAACTCTGGCGCTAGTATCACATCCAGCACACTGGCCGAAGGCAATTCAGCCAACACTGGTCGCAACGCCGACTGCCATTGTTCATTAGTATAAGTTGCCGTACTGCACTGGCTAACCTGGCCTGCGCTTACCCGCAACAGATGCACTGTGTCTGCTGTCAGGTACACGACAAGCTGTGATGCGGCATTATTGCCTTGACGCCTGAAGTAACTGCTTATTTTTTCCAGCATAAATTACCGTTCGCTAGCTGCATATCGTTATACTAACGGCTATTCGGTCAGCTGTCATGCGTCTTACTATGTTGTATTCATCATCAGTTCAGTTCTGGCAGCCGCAGCTTCGCTGGCAGCAATTACAATATCCCCAGCTTAGCAACAATAGGGTTGAAATATGGCTGTGCCATTTAGATACCGGCTGTAATGCGGTATCTGGCAATAAGATCCTTAAACTGCGTTATCCGTTGCAACAGGCACTGCAACAACAAAAAAGTGGCGTTTTTACCTTTGGTGGCGCTTTTTCCAATCACTTGGCCGCGGTAGCCAAAGCATGCCAACAGCTGGGTTTACGTAGCACCGGTTATGTCAGAACTGACCAACTCGACGATAGCAATCCCACGCTGAACTTTTGCCGCCGCCATGGCATGATTCTTAAAGCGCTGGATCGCCACAGCTACCGTCTGCGCAATGACTCAGAGTTTATCGCCAGTTTACAAGCGCAACAGCCGCAGATGTTAGCGATACCGGAAGGCGGCTCTTCAGCGGCGGGTGCAAAAGGCCTTCGCGACGTAGATTTTGCCAACACCCCTTCTGGCCCAGCAAACTTAGTCTGTTGTGCAACGGCCAGTGGCGGCACTGTTGCAGGTCTGATTGCCAGTCAGGCTATGCCTGCTGACACGGCAATACTGGGCCTGACGGTAGTAAAAGATAGCTCACTTAACCAGCGCATCGAACAGTTACTGCCAGCGCAGCAGCCGTTACGGCAATGGCAGTTAATTAGCGATTACGTTGGTGCGGGTTATGCGCGTTTTGATACAGAGTTACTAGCGTTTTGCCGGCAATTAGCACAGCAACAGTTATATGTCGAACCTATATATACCGGCAAGGCGCTGGCTGCACTGGTACATTTGGTCGCAAACAATAAACTGTCGCCGGCAATCCGCCGCATCAGCTTTTTTCACACCGGTGGTTTGCAGGGTATACACGGGCTACACTATCGCCAGCTGATCACTGCAGCTGACCTTGCGCTATTATCTGGTTCAATGGCTGACTGAAATAGAAGCCCTGGCCACCGGCAATACCCAACTTCTGTAAGGTTAGCCATTCGCTTTCCAGCTCTACACCACTGGCTATAACCCGGACGCCTTTGCCGGCATAACCGGCAACCAGGCCCCGCACAAAGAGTTGTTGCTCCAGGTGCTGATCAATATTGCGTACTACTGAAGGGTGTAACTTAACCGATTCCAGCGGCAACTCATCAGCATATACCGCGTTATCAATAACCAGACCTACCTGATCAACGATTAAAGCAAAACCGGCCTTATGCAGCTTGTGCAACTTCGCTCGTAACTTTTTAAAATTCTTAATTAAATGATGTTCTGCCACTTCCAGTGCGAATTGCTGAGCTTCAAGTTGTCCGGATAGCAGCATCTGTTCAAGCCATTGCCACCACTGAGCATCCAACAGTGCGTGCACACTAATATTGACACTGCAGCGACTCTGATGCCGGTAATCGGCGGCGCACAAGCGTGCGGCCTTCAACAACACATGCTGATCGATTTGTCCTGCCAGACCGCAATTAAACGCCATTGGCAAAAAAACCGCAGCGGGTATTTGTTGGCCATCACTGCTTTGCAATCTTATCAACACTTCATGTTGCAATACGTCACCGTCCTGCCAGGAGAACACTGGCTGAAAGCTCAGGCTGAAGCGTTGCTCCTGTAGCGCCCGGTTTAATTCAGAGCGCCACCAGACTGAGCCTTTAGCCAGAGACTTATCCTGCTGCTGAATAAACCCATGTGCTGCATTTGGCCCCTGTAACTGCGCAGTACGCAGTGCCATGTCGGCCTCGGAAAGGATTTGATAAGATGTTTGCCCCCGCTGGTAAGGTGCATAGCCAATATGCAACACATCCAGTTCAATGCAGTCGGCAAAACAGGCAGCACGGCTTAATAAGGTCGCCATTCTATCGCCAAGTTTATCGACGTCACGGCCGGTAATGCCTGATACCATAAATACCAGATCATTTTCAGACAGCCGGGCCAGAACGGTTTCGGTATAATCTGCCGCCAGAGCATTTAGGATATCTACACAACCACGCAAACGTTGCAGTTGTTTAACGCCGGCACGCCCCGGCTCCGGATGGCTAAGCTGGATGATGTACACTGCACCTTCTTCAAATTCAGTACCATCCTCAAGATAATGCTGCAGCTTGCTTTCAAAAAACACCCGGTTACCAATTGCCAACTCATGATCTATCAGACCTTGTACCCGCACCAGATGCCGTACTTCTGCGTCCCGTTTATGCAGTTGCAGAATCTTAGCCTGCAATTGCTGCAGTCGTTCTGCTGTGGCAAAACGGCGATCACCATGATGTTCAAGTTGGCCTTCAAGCTCAGTTAGCGCTTTATTCACTGCACCTAATTCATCACTTTGTATACGTTGTTGGCGCTGTAGCAGCATGACAATAGCACCAATACTCAATATGGCAGTTGCAATATGAATAATGACAGACCAAATGATCGGCCAGGCCAGAGCCAATAGCAAAATAGCAATGGTTGTCTGCAATACCAGCACTAATGCAATGGCAGGCAATAACTGTAGAGCTTGAGGTTTGACAGAGGAAGATAACGACACAACCAACTCCTTTTGATAGTGTTTTCAGTGTTAATCTTTCGTCGGCGTTTGTCGAGTTTTTCAGCAATTTTTTCTGTTTTGCATCATGAGGTGCCAGCGGTGAATGTCTGGCAGTGAACTACATTGCTCAGGCAGGCGCAGCAACGCAAAAAGGCCTACCGGTTAGGGTAGGCCTTTCGCTTGAATGAGGTGGTTGCTGGGCTGGCCTGCCAGCGGTGAACTACATTGCTCGGCGCATCGTGCGCCTCGTCCCTACGGGACCAGCTGAAGCTGTCCAAAAATGTTCCGGACATTTTTGTCGCATAGCGTTCACTTGCTCGGGCAGGTAACCATCAGACAATACAAATAAAAAAACCCTTCGTTTTCACGAAGGGCTTGCTTATTTGGGTGCCTGGCGGTGAACTACTCTCGCATAGCGAATGCTACACTACCATCGTCGCAGCTGCGTTTCACTTCTGAGTTC